>DCTS01000042.1:0-22524 GCA_002329645.1 Lachnoclostridium sp. UBA1434
ATATGATGACTCCGGGCTCTCCCATGACTCAGCCCCAGAACGGCATGCCCATGCCCGGCGGTACCATGGCTCAGCCCCGCAACGGTATGCCTGCACCTGATACAACGGCTCCTGTACGGCAGGGAGCACCTCAGATGCCTCAGGATTCAATGCGCCCTATAGTAACATGTCCTTTTTATCCGGCCGGTACAGGCAATATGAATATACAGGGAAGCGCCTCCAATAATGCTTCGGGAGTTGTTCCTTTATTTCCTCTTTACGGCTATGATAACGGGGAAGACGTTGACAGGGATTGGGAGTATATGAAGCAGCTATATCCGTCAACAGCAAAGACCATTCTGAGGGAAATCAATAATGAATGTGACAAGCTGGAGTATGACGGCAGCTTTATGTTTGACGAATATCCTGATAAGACATCCATTGACAGGATAGTTGATCGTGTATATGAAAAAATAAGGGACCTTGAGGAGGAACCTCAGGTTGAAATGAACAGCGTTTATTATTACCCGAGGCGACGCAGCAATTTCCTGAGAGATATTGTTTCACTTGTATTATTAAACGAGCTGTTCAACCGGAGAAGGCGTTATAACAGGAGAAGACGCTGGTTTTAATATAGACGGCTATACCTCTGACCATGACAGAAATGCAGCATAGAGGCATTTCCCGGTAAGGGACAATGCCTCTATTGCATTAATGTCACCATGAGGTATTAATTATGGGTGTCGCCAGATATACCGTTGTCTTATCCTCCTGCTCATCGTAAGAAAACGCAACCTGAATATTAATCTTCATTCCGGCTGACATAATGTATTCATCCAGCAGGCCGGTATATGCATATACGGTATATATATCGCCTTCATCATGGGTTAGAGCCGTCCTGCCCTTAAGCTCAAGAACAAGCTCATTTGCTATCTGCTCCTTTTCCTTAAGCGTCAGCGCTCCCTTCATAGTTCCTTCGTATTGCAGTGTAACCTGCTTATTATCGGTACCCAGCCTTGCCAGCAGCTTATCCAGCTTTTCCTTGAAGCTGTCCATGCTCCGTATGCCGTTTGATATGCTAAGCCGGATTATAATGTAATGCTTCATCTTTATTGCAGAGTCCGTTTCTGTTGCCAGGCTTATAACCTTAAGCATGGTGTTTGCATTCTTTGCTTTCTTGCCAAATGAGTACTCACTTCGTGCATCTTCATGGATTACCGTTATTTCCTTATCCACTTTCAGACCAATTGTATCTGCAATCTTAATAATGAGCTGTTTTTTATCCTCTTCGCTTAAGAAATCCTTCTTATACTCTGCAGCAATCTCCAGAGTGCTTACCATGTTCTCCGTATTGGTGCTGACAAATGCCTGGGCTATCTTAAGATTGTCATAGAACATCCTGTTCATAGCCGCCTGCATTACCACAGCAAGCCATAACACTGCAGCCATATATAATGTCAGCTTTGTTCTTTTATAAGAAAATATGCGCTTTATTGACTCAATAAATCGATTTAAATTCTCCAAAAAACCAGCCTCCCTTCGATACCTCCGCCCTTAACTCGTATTTTTCCCAGAATATTATTGAATATTCAGTATACACCAGTTTACAGGCAATATAATTGCCCGCCCTACTGTTGAANNGTTGAAATTCTGTTTTCTTCATAGTACGGCGGGCAGATATTAAAGGTAACACTCTCCCGAATGCATATCGGAAGTAATTCGGGAGTTGTTCTGATATCTTTAGATTGCCGGTTTAAATGTTTCATGATATAATAGGGTAACTCTTCCCCTACAGCATAATCATACACTCAGATATACCCATTTCAGGAGGGCCCCCGGATGAACAAACTTAATCTTTATCGCAGGCGTTTTATACCTGATGAGCTTGTGCACCTGAAGGATGATGTAATACTTTCACGGGATGATAAGCTTATCATAACAAAATGGAAAACCCTGCATCCCCGCAAGGATATAGCAGGCGGCATATCCGCATACTACCTTGATATGGGTTTAAAGGTCAGCAGGGTTTATGATAAGGATCATCGTCATGTTTATTGGTATTGCGATATTGTTCAGGTTAAAGAGGGACCTGACCCTGATTCTTTAATAATTGAGGATCTGCTTATTGATGTAATTCTTCATCCGGATGGTACGATGCGAATTATGGATCTTGCGGAGCTTGCCGATGCGCTGGAGCTTAAGCTTATTACCGAAGCCGACACAAGATTGGCGCTGCGTTCACTGGATACCTTGCTGTCAATAATATACCGTAATGAGTTTCACACACTAACTGAACCTGTATGCCGGGCTGAAGACAGGTACAATATATAACAAACATGATTCGTAAACAAGCTGTCGCTCTATAATAAATCTTAATCCTCTTCCATCATTTTTATTCTGCTTATGTGTCTTTCATCCTTCGAGAAATCCGTATGAAGGAATGTATCAAGAATTTTTACCGCAAGCCCTGTACCGATTACTCTTGCTCCAAGTGCAAGTACATTGGCATCATTATGAAGTCTTGCAGCTTCGGCACTGAAACAGTCGTGGCACAGTGCAGCTCTGATACCTTTCATCTTATTGGCAGTTATGGAAATTCCAATTCCTGTTCCGCATATAATAATGCCCATGTTGCATTCCTTGTTCTGGATTGCCCTTCCTACCAGCTTGGCATATTTCGGATAGTCACTGGCTAAAATCTCATTGCAGCCGTAATCCTTATATGCAATGCCATTCTTATCAAGATACTCCATTATTGCTTTCTTCATTTCATAAGCTGTGTGGTCATTTCCTATAGCTATCATATTATGCCTCCTGATTCTCTTCATTTAGTTTAATAACCGTCTTTTTCACAAGACGGGCTAGTTCGGAATAACATTCTTCATAATCAATCAGCGAACCTCCGTAAGGGTCAACAACATCCCCGGACTCGCCTGCAAAGTCTTTAATTGTATATACACCGGCTGCTCCGGGATATTCATTAAGTACTTTGTTTTTCTGCTTCTCGGTCATGGTAAGGATTAGGGTATCACTGTCTATATCGGAAGGCTTCAAGCCTTTTGATACATGGCTTGTTGTTTTAAGGTCATGCTTGTTCAGAACAATAAGGGCTTTTGGATTCATCGGCTCAGAAAAAAGCACCACAAGCCCTCTTGATATAACCTTCATCTCGCTTACCCGTTCCATATTCTTATATATAGCTTCGGCCATGGGACTTCTGCAGGTGTTTCCCGTGCATACAAATATCAGCTTGCTGTATTTTGCCATACACCCTCCTTATCAATGTCAGGACACATTTATTATATGATATCCTGCCGCTTTCAGCAACCTGTTCATAATAGCTTGTCCGTAATGGTTGTCTGAAAAGCTCTCCGAAAGTATGAATTCGGTATTTATTTCATCAAATTCCCTTAATGTGGCGTACAAACCTGCTGCAATTGAATCCTCGTCCATACGGGAGCCTATGCTTTTTATTGTTCCATATTTATAATAATGCAAAGTTTCATCTGTTGCAATAATTCCTACACTTTTTCCGGCATCCAAATATTCCTTCGCCTTGGCGTTAACAGCTTCTGTTACCCTGTCCGTATCGCCCTCATAAATAACAAGGCTGCCTTCCGGTGCATAATGACGGTATTTCATTCCCGGCGCCTTCGGCACAAAATCCTTATCTGCCTTTCCGTGATGCATTATTGCCTCGTCAATGCCTACGGGCCCGACAACATTTTCCAGCATGCTCTTCGTAACACATCCGGGCCTTAATATTACCGGCTCCTTTACCGTCAAATCTATTACGGTGGATTCCAGCCCGTATGTCGATCTGCCGCCGTCCAGTACCATATCTATCCTGCCGTATAAATCATTGATTACATGCTCCGCGCTGGTTGGGCTCGGCTTGCCTGACAGGTTGGCGCTTGGAGCAGCCACGTATACTCCCGAGCGGCTTATAAGCTCCCTCGCCAGCTTATGTGCAGGCATCCTGATTGCCACAGTGTCCAGGCCGCCGGTTGTTTCATGCGGCACGATTGACCTTTTCTTAAGAATTATTGTAAGAGGTCCCGGCCAGAAGGTTTCTGCCAGCTTATAGGCTTTAACCGGTATATCATATGCCAGCACTTCAATATCTTTAAAATGAGCTATATGCACAATCAGAGGATTATCTGAAGGCCTTCCCTTTGCTTCGTATATTTTATGAGCCGCTTCCGGATTAAGGGCATCCGCCCCCAGACCGTATACGGTTTCGGTAGGAAATGCCACCAGCCCTCCTGCCTTAAGTATATTTGAAGCCAGCTCAAGCTTTTTATCCCGGTCTTCATCATTATCCATCTTATATATTATTGTATCCATTCCGCAGTTCCTCTTTCAGGTAAGCCTTACAGATGTCTCTATGCATCTACTGAATTAATATAGCACTAATATTTTGTAAAATCCATAAAAATTGCTGCTCATTCATTATCCATATGCTTCTCTTGCCCGCTATTCATATTAAGGTATCTCAATATTCCGAGGTGAACGGCCCATGCCAGCTTTTCCTGATATTCCGGGTCCGATAACAGGGCTGCTTCGTTATGATTTGACAGGTATCCGCATTCCACTATCACCAGCGGACACTGTGTCATTCGCAGCATGTAATAGCTTTCATTGGATTTGGCTTTCCTGTGGTTCCCATCCTTAAGGGTCTTTATGAGCTGATCCTGAAGAATTATTGCAAGCTCTTTGCCCTGGACAGAGCTCCCATGGTAAAAAACCTGCGCCCCCCTGACATACTCTTCAACAAAGCTGTTCTGGTGTATGCTGACCGCAAGCACCGCACCGCTGTTGTTTATGATATCGACCCTTTTTCTCATGTCTGCCCGTTTTTTGTTGGAATCCGATTCGGAATATAGTCCGGTATCCTCCGTCCTGGTCATAATGACATTGATATCATTTTCCTTCAGAAGGCT
The DNA here is from genome assembly GCA_002329645.1 of Lachnoclostridium sp. UBA1434. GTDB lineage: Bacteria > Bacillota > Clostridia > Lachnospirales > Lachnospiraceae > Mobilitalea. Next base: position 4,923 of record DCTS01000042.1, read on the forward strand.
TTCAAGCCTTAAAGAAACCATAAGATTGAGGTCTTTTTCCAGAATGCCGTTAACTCCTATCTTGCCCGGATCCCTTCCCCCATGCCCGGGATCTATTACTACAGTTACCTGCTTCTTGCCCGGGATTTTATCTTCTAATCCAAAAAGCTCGTTCATCACCCTGACCGATTGTCCTGATACAATAATTCGTGCAGATAATACAAAGAGCAGGAACAGTATGTTGAAATATTTCTTTTTCACGGACCTCACAGCCTGAAACAGTCTTTGTTTATTCTATGAGGTGAATACTTAAGCTATTCGCAAACTTTATGCCGGCTGTTAATATGCTGATGCTGTTANNGCTGTTAATATGCTGATGCTGTTAATATGCTGATGCTGTTAATATGCTGATACTGTTAATATGCTGATACCGTGCTGATGCTGTTAAATATCCGGTTACTCATGACTGAAATCAAAAGCTTCGGCAATATGCCATTAATTAATATATCTGACTATGACATTCCATATGCTTTCCTTTTCAAGGCCCAGCTTCCACGCAGCAAAGCCTGCGGTGTCGGCATCATGTATAACCTTCATTTTCTCTTCTATGGATTTTTCTTCTTCCTGCCACATCTTAAAGGTGGCGCCGTCCTTTTTATATTCTGCATAGTTGCAGCCGTAAGCAGCGTCCCATTTAACGTTTGCATTATTCTCTTCAAGTATCTGAGCTGCCTTTGACATGGCAAGTGCTTCCGAGGTCAGCCCGTCTGCGGTTTCCTTCCATAATCTAGTATAAAAGGGTACTCCTATGATAACCTTTTCCTTAGGAACCATTTTAAGGGTATTTGTAACAGCATCCTTTACAAACCCTATGGAGGCCACGGGTCCTGCCACCTCGGAGCCGGAATAGTATTCGTCGTAAGCCATGATAATCAAATAATCGATTATCTTGCCCTGCTCGCTTAAATCATAAAAGTTGTTATAGGGAGCAGGCACATAATTGTCCACCGACAGGACAAGGCCATTGTTCCTGCACTTTACCGACAGCTCTCTTAAGAACTGTATATAATGGATTCCTGCGGCAGGCTTAAGCTGTTCAAAGTCCACATTTATTCCGTTTAGCTTGTATTCAAGGGCAGCCTGTATCAATGCATCGGATAAATTGTCCCTTGTACTTGTGCCGGACAAAAGCTTTAGCATATCCACATCCTTGCTTATCTCATTTACATTACTGACAAGCGCCCAAACCTCCAGTCCGAGCTCGTTCGCTTTCATGACATAATCCTTGCTGGCAAGGGACTGCAGGGAGCCCTCCGAATCTGACACGGAAAACCAGGTTGGAGCTACCGCATTGACCTTTTTCGTAGCTCCTATAAGCTCCTCAAGGTTTCCCGCAGCATCTGCGTTGAACACCTGATGGAAGACCAGACTGATTTTTTTATCTCTGGTCTGGGCAGTATATTCCGGAGCCTTGAAGCTGCCGGTCAATGTCTTGTAATAAGACTTCTTAATGCTTCTATTCCTGACATATCCTATGATGCCGTCCTTTGTCATTACCTTGGAAAAACCCTTTTCAGGGGCTTCCCCGTTATCCGCATACATCAGCTCATCCCCCTGGGCAAGCTTTGCCAGAACAGGGCTTTTAATACTCGGCTCATATCTTAATTGTGTCGCCTTTGCAACCTCGGTAAAGAGATAATCCCCCCATCGGTAATTGATGATAACCCGGCTTGGATTATCATAATAAGTGAAGTCCATATCTGAATATTGCCTTACAAAATCCAGTGCAATGTACACCTGACCGTCAATCATCCTTACAATCTGGTAATCCGTGCTTTTCACGGCAGGATTCAATGTCTTGGTAACCGTGTATTCATCAGCTCCCGCAACTGCTCTGATTATTTCAGTGGGAGTTGTATAGGTCAGAATGTTTGAACCTTCGTCCCAATAAAACCTGTGATTAAACAGCTCTGTAACGGAATCAAAATCCAGGTAAACGGTCCTGTCTGCCAGATAACCCCTTCTTTCATAAATTTCGTCATGGAGTATAACCATAACTTCGGAATCTCCCAACTGGTAATAATCAGTTATTAGCATGACCTCATTGCTGGGAGTCAGTTTTTTCACAATAGCTGTTCCGATTATTGCAAGCAGTAATAGTATGGCTGCAGATATTCCAATGATCGTTATTTTCATCCTTTTATCCATAAGAACCCCCCGTATATCCGTCAGGCAACAATTCACTTATTATAAACAACTGTATGCTAAGCGATAATTATGTATGTTAAGCTGTAATTATGTATGTTAAGCTGTAATNNATATAATTTTTACATGTTAAGCAATAATTTTACGGTTTTATAAACAATATTTATTATAGCATTTATTTTTTTGTACGTCATTACGAAATTTCGACATGCCAATAAAAGCTAAATAAAAGAGCGGCCTCAATATCTTTATAGTGCAGATCTATTGAGGTTCCGCTCTCATTCTTTGTATCCGGCTGAATATTAATGAACGCCCGCCCGTCATTTTAAGCAGTTAAGTATAAAACGCATTGCTTATCCGGTTATAAAAGTATAGAGGGCTTTTTAAGCCGGTCCGTACTTATCATGACGGGCTGAAGGCATTCGTTCCGGCAGGATGGCATAATTTCTCCCGAACGGAAGGTTACTTCGGAACTGAATATAAGATTACCGTAAGAGGTGCTGTGGATTNNATCGGATAAGAAGGTCATGTGTGATATGTTATACTTATCCTTTACTTCGCAAAATCGTTTATCAGTGTCCTTATCAGTAAACCAGGCTGCTAAAGAGTGTTACCGTTTCTTTGCCGGGCATCGTCGGATCCTCCTCATAGGGAACCCCGCAGCATTTCATTCCGGTTTCACTCCTTAGTCTGCCCACAGACTTTTTCCCGGCACAGGGCACAAGCTGTATCCAGTCTGCCCTCCCGGGTAAAGTCTGAGTGGAGCTTAAGAATTGAAGGAGTTTCTGTCGATTCCATACTCCCTGTCCGCTCAGGATAATCTTTGTACCGCATCTTAAGAATTCATCCCTGTACCTTTGATAGTCTGTCCCAAAATCCATAATAAAGCATTCATATGAACCGCCTAAAACTTGCGGCAGCCTGTCGGCATGTACACGCTTATATATTGTGATATTGCCAAATGAAAAGCTTAATGGATCCTCACTGCCGTATCCAAGGGCTGACTGCAAGAGCTCCATATCATGGTGGTCATTGCATTCAAGCAGAGCAGTTGTCCTGCCCATCTCTTCGGCCATGTAAAATGCAAGCATTAATGCTGTATATGTTACCCCTGCACCCCTGTGTGCCCCTAAAAGCCCTATGAAATCCTTTCTGCCGAGCTTTCCTTCCCTTGTTATCCTATTCAGCAGCATTGGTTTTCTTTTCACCTTTATCACTCTCCTTTACAGCAGACTTTTCCAGACACATAGCCGCAAGCTCACCGTACAGCTCGATATCCCCGTCATCCTTAAAGGGTGCGAAGGGATCCGGTTCATAGGGTATCCTTAAGCAGGCTCTTGAATCCATGTGCTTTATGGCAAGCTGAAATTGCCTGCCGTCCAGGTAGTTAAACAGATAAACGACATCTTTATATTCAGCCACCTTGTCGAGAACCTGTTCTGATGCGGTAAGCTCCCAGTCCTTGGCACCGAGCAGCAGTATTTTTATATCCGCATTTATAAATTCGGCAATATCTGCATCGGACAGACAGCCAAAATCGTCTATAACAACCTGGTATTCGGATGTATCCGTATTGCTTATCTGGTCATTTCTCAGCATGGGTATGCCCTGCATTTTAAAAACATCCTGCCTGCCGGTTATGCAGTCATATCTGCTTTTTACGGACCATATGCATCTTGAGTCATTCCTCTCCCGGTATATGATCTTTATAGCCGCTCCTGTCAGATAGCTGCACAATCTGAAGCTCATATGGGTTACTCCAATCCTTGGCAATGCTCCTGCTACCGCAACCCGTATTGATCTGCCTGGCCACGCAGCCCTGCCGCACTTTTTACCATATGCCGACAATTGGTTAATGAGCCGGGTAACAGAAGCAAACCTTTGTGAAGGATTGTACCTGAGGCATTTGAATATGATTCTTTTTATTTCCTTCGAACAGTTTAAATTCATGTGAAAAAGCCCGGATCTGAAGGAATTGAAATCGGTCCTGCCGGTAAGCATATAATACATGAGCATGCCAATCCCGTATATGTCGCTGCGTTCATCTACTTTTCCCCGGGTGTACATTTCAGGCGCGGCATATCCTCTTGTTCCGTAATAACCATGCTCCGGCCTGAGCTCATCCATAAATTGTGCGCTGCCGAAATCAACCAGCTTAAGCATATTATCGGACACGATAATATTCTCCGGTTTCAGGTCAAGATATAGTACAGGTCTGTCAAATGAATGAAGGAATTGAATAAGATCACAGATTTGAAGCGCGAAATGAATTATGATATTCTCTCCTATCCTGCCGTTTTTATTCACGAACTCCTTAAGGCTGATTCCTTCAAGGTATTGTTCGACAATATAGGAACACTCTTCATCTTCTTCAATATCATAAATAATAGGAATGCATGAATGCTTCAGACTTTTTAATATTTGTGCTTCCTTAAGCTGATAATCGTAGGCCTTGCCATCCTTAGGCAGGCATTTGATTGCCCGGTACTCGCCAAGCTTTATATGCTCCGCCAGATAAACACCGGCTGTTCCTCCCCTGCCAAGAAGGCCTATTATGCGGTACTTGCTAAACCATATTTCCTGTTGCATTCACTCCTTTCTATGTCGGCAATGGTAAAATGTGGGCCAGTTCCATCACTTATATGATAACCATATTATGTAATTATTGCAATGATTTTTTAGTTGTACGATTTAACAATCTTTTTCTGGTTATTTGTACAAAACAACTATTTCGCTTTTGCAATTAAGCGGATATTGGCACTTTTTTAATACAAAATTCACATCTCTATATATTGACTTTAATTGCTATATAAATTATACTTGCCTTACACCGATAGTGGATTCTGTAAGACAGAAAGGGGTGTACGTTATGAAGATAGAGAAGATTAGCGACAATCAGATAAGATGTACCCTGAATAAGAGCGATTTGATAAACCGTGAACTGCGGATCAGTGAACTGGCATATGGGTCGGAAAAGGCCAAAGCATTATTTCGTGACATGATTCAACAAGCTTTTTATGAGTTTGGTTTTGAAGTAGATGATATACCGTTAATGATTGAGGCTATTCCTGTTTCCTCCGAGTGTCTTATTCTTGTTATAACAAAGGTAGAGGATCCGGATGAGCTGGATACACGCTTTTCTAAATTCTCATCTTTCGACTTCAAGGATGATGAGGATAGTTCCGAGCCGGATGAGATATATGTGGAAGATGTCTGCAATATCGAGCAGCTGGATGAAATATCCGATGATATCGATGAAAATGTCAGCTTTAAGGATACCCAGGAGCTTAAGCCGGATGAAAAGCAGACCTTAAGCATTCCATCCAACCCGATACGTATTTTCTCGTTTAAGGCATTAAATGAAGTAACCGAGCTTGCAAGTGTATTGGCAGGACAGTATTACGGTGCGAACACGCTGTACAAGAACCCGGCTAACTCACAATATTTCCTGGTCATAAGCAAGACGCAGCATACTCCTGAAGAATTCGGCAGAATATGCAGTATTGCTTCGGAATACGGTAAGTCAGAGAAAGTAACATACGCAAGCTCTACCTATTTTGACGAGCATTATGAGATTATAGTCAGAGACCAGGCTCTTCAAATATTATCTGTTATGTAACAAACAAACTCTATCCTATGCCGCACGGCTAACCCGTACGGCAGTAAGAAATTCCGGATGGGTTTCTTAGAAAGTAAAATAGGCTGTTCCAAATCCAATTATAAATTGGTATAGGAACAGCCTTTTTTTCTGCTAAAAACGGAACAATATATCCCTTATTCACCTAATTCGGTGCGGATTCTCTCCATTAGCTCCTCGGGCTTTAATCCATGCACATATGCTGCTTCCTCGAGAGTTTCTGCCTGTGCCGAAGGGCAACCTAAGCAATGCATTCCGATATCAAGCAGTATGGGGATAATATTCTGATCTGCAGCAATTGCTTCAGCAATTGTCATATCCATAGTTATATTTGCCATTTATATTCCTCCTTGCCTAACGGCTCTTTATTCGCATATTATATGCTAAGGGTAAAGTATAAGTCAAGGATATATTTTTGCAGCAGAAAGAAACCATTTATATGGCTTGCATAATTGATATATTTATATTAAAATATAGTGAGTTATTAAATAAGGAGGTTACCAGTTATGGCATATAAAATTAGTGATGAGTGCATAAGCTGCGGCGCATGTTCAGGCGAATGCCCGACAGAATCTATATCCGAGGGAGCTCAGCATTATGAAATAAATCCCGATACCTGCATAGACTGCGGGGCTTGCGCGGATGTATGTCCCACAGGTTCGATTACACCGGGAGAATAATTGCTACATATGCATTGGCGGTATAGGCCTTTGTTCATGCATTTCTTAACAAAGGCTTATGCCGCTTTTTTTATTTACGGGGGCATGGTAATTAATCTATAACCTATATGTAAATTTTGTTTTTTTTCATGAATTTAGATTTTTTCCTTTTCCTGCCCTCCAGTGCCGCAGCAGCAGATAAACGGCTTTTCTGGTATTCCCTTAAGGTTATGTCAAACTTCCTGAATCTTTCCTCCTCCTTTTCTTCCTGTATGCGCATCAGAAAATTCATTTCCTTTATAATACCGTTGGTAACATTAGTGGTTATATCGTCAGAAAGAACTGCATTATTATCCTTAAGAGCTGACATTATGATTTGATGCATGATTGCTTTGAACTGACCCATTTTCTCCGATGCATCCTTCAGCTTGTGCTCCTCTTTGCCGACAGGCAGGTTCATCTCTTCGCCGGTATCATTATCCGCACTTATATTGTTAACCTCATCCTCGCCATGCATGTCCGGCATTATGGTATTGAGCTCATCCTTAAGCTTAACCATTGCCTGTGCATCCATATTTTCCGGTTTATTTAAGTTTGGAAGCAGCATCTTAATTGCCTTCAGCTGGAAGCCCTGATCCTTCAGCTTCTTTATTGCCTTAAGCAGCTCTATATCCGAATCTTTATAATATCTGTGGCCCAGCTCATTCCTGCTTACCGGCAGTTTAAGCTGCTCCTCCCAATATCTCAGAACATGATCCTCTACCTCAACCCGTTTTGAGGCTTCTGAGATCATATACCTTATTTCTTCCATAGCTTGTCCTCCTGGTTAGTAATTATTTCCACTTTTTACATTATATCATAGCAAACACCAATTGCAATATAATTACCACATTTTTACATTTAACTTGTCGACAATAAAAAGGGAAACCCGTTATAAGTTTCCCCTTTTCAGCACAATCATATATTATCCTTCATGCTTAAGCCTTATCACTGACTTTTGCTTTTTCAGCCTTTCCAAGCATGAGCATTAAGCAGGATGCTCCCAGCGCCAGCACAAAGACCAGCGGCCATACCCTGTTCACCCCGTAACTTACTATAAAACCGCCCATTACATATGGAGATATTGCGCTGCCTATACCGGATATTATGTTGATCAACGAATTAAATCTGCCCCGGTGGGATACCGGCGTATGGTTGGCTATATACACACCCACATTAGTGGCGCTGATGATTTCTCCGGTTGTCCATATAACAGTTGACAGGGCAAATCCAAAAAAGCCATTTACAAATACAAGCATCCCAAAGCCTATTGCATAAAACAGTCCCGCTATCGCCACATTATAAACGGCTTTAATTTTCTTTGTTGCCATAGTCAGTATGGTCGTTAAGAATATTACCTGAAGACAGTTTATCATATTCAGGGTGCCGTAATATTTTGGTCCGAGCTCTTGTCCGAATACGGCGTTGGCCTTAAGCGGAATTGAAAAATTAGTCTGGGCATATACGAAGGTATATACCGTATCGATTAATGCAAATACCAGCAGGACGGGCCTTTTTAGCAATGCCTTAATTATCCCGCCTTCAACTGCTTTTTCATCAGAGTCGGTGTCAATTACATAATCCATCTCATCCTTTGAAGGCCTGGTCTCATGTACGAAGAAAATCAGCAGCATAATGGATAAAAAGGTGGTCAAAGCATCGCCTAAAAAAAGCAGCTTCACATAGTTATTAAACAAAAAGCCTGCAACTATTGAACCTATGGCTATACCAAAGTTCATTCCCATATAAAGCAGAGAAAAGGCAGCCTGCCTGTTGAAGGGCCTTGTAAGGTCATTTACCATGGCAGTGCTTGCAGGATGTGAAGCACTGTTGAAAAATGAGGACGCAATTAAAAGCCATGGGATGTAAGTAAATGCATCCGGACTGTCAATTATGAATGCGCAGGGAATAAAGCACAGTCCTGCCAGCCCCATGAATAATGTCATTATCTTCTTCCTGCCGCACACATCCGCAAGCTTTCCCCCTAACAGGGAACCCGGTATCTGCAGCAGGGCTCCAAAAAGAAGATACACCCCTGCCTCTTCCTCTCCCATACCGCCTTTTGAAGTAAGCAGAAGTGTCATAAATGGAAACACAAAGTTTCCGATGGAGGTTACTATCCTGGCAAAAAGCAGAATATATATGCTTCCCGGAAGCCCTGTGTATGTAGCAGCATAATTTTTAATTTTCATAAGTCATCTCTCTAAATTCACGAATTTTGTGTACTGTGCCTGGTATGCCAGCTTTATGGTGCCTGTCGGACCATTTCTTTGCTTTCCGATTATTATCTCTGACACACCGGGCTCCTCGGTGTCATGGTTATAGTATTCGTCCCTGTATATGAACATCACCACATCTGCATCCTGTTCTATGGCGCCTGATTCTCTTAAATCAGAAAGCATCGGCCTCTTGTCGGGGCGCTGCTCTACCGCTCGGCTTAACTGGGACAGGGCAACTACAGGTATGTTGATCTCCCTGGCAATAGATTTTAAAGCCCTGGATATCTCCGATATCTCCTGCTGCCTTGACTCAGCCCGCTTGCTGCCGGTCATGAGCTGAAGGTAGTCAATAATGACCAGCCCCAGATTTCGCTCCAGCTTCAGCTTCCTGCATTTGGACCTAAGCTCGCTTATACTTATTGCAGATGTATCATCTATTATAAGACTTGAATTGCCGAGTATTCTTGCGCTTTCCATTAATCTGAACCATTCCTCGCTGGTCAAGTTGCCCGTCCTGATGGAATGGGAATCCACCCTCGAATTCATTGACAGGAGACGCTTTACAAGCTGATCCTGGGACATTTCAAGGCTGAATATCGCTGTGGGTATTCCCGATTTTACCGCAACATATTCCGCTATGCTTAAGGCTAAAGCAGACTTACCCATTGACGGCCTTGCGGCTATCAATATCAAATCCGACGGCTGAAATCCTGCTGTCTTGTAGTCCATATCATAAAAGCCTGTTGCAATACCTGTAACGCTTCCCTTATTCTTGGATGCTGCCTCAATGCTGTCTATGGAACGCAGGACCGCATCCTTAATCTCCGTGAATTCCCTGCTTCCTCTGTTCTGGACTACGTCAAATATATGCTTCTCTGCTTTTTCAAGTATGTTGTCCAGCTTATCCTTGTCAAGGTAGCACTCATTTGCCGTCTCTTCCGAGATCTTAATAAGCCTTCTCAATACAGCCTTATCCTTTACAATATGGGCATAATGCCTGACATTGGCAGAGGTCGGGACGGCAGCTACAATGTTCCTGATAAATTCCAGGCTGCTGACCTGTGCAGGAACATCCTTCTCCTTAAGACGATCCTGCAGGGTAACCAGATCCACCGGTTTTCCCTCGTTGAACAGCTCCAGCATGGTTTCATAAAGGACTCCGTACTGCTGATCGTAAAAATCCGAGGCATTTATTATCTCAGATGCGGATATTATGGCATCCCTGTCCATAATCATTGATCCGATAACGGACTGCTCTGCTTCAAGGCTGTGGGGCAGTATCTTTTTTATGAGTGCCTCATCCATAAGTATATTACTCCTTTGCTAATATTGCACATTATACTGCTTCAACCAGTATGCTTACCTTGGCTGTAACCTTTTGATGAAGCTTGATTCCTATGGTATAACTCCCGGCATTTTTAATAGGTTCCGGAAGCACTATCTTCTTTTTATCTATATCAAATCCGAACTGCTCCTTCAAGGCGGAGGATATTTCCCTGGCAGATACGGATCCGAAAGCCTTACCGCCTTCACCGGCCTTTATTTCAACCTTAACCTGTATGCCCTTAAGCTTTTCTGAAAGAGCCTCAGCCTCTGAAAGCATCTGGGCTAATCTTCTTTCTTCGGCAGCCTTCTGAACGCTCAGCTCATGCAAATTCTGTTTGGTGGCTTCAATTCCCAGCTTCTTCGGGAGAATGAAATTTCTTGCATATCCGTCACTAACCTTTACTACTTCACCTTTTTTTCCAAGACTCTTAACATCCTGAATTAAAATTATCTCCATGCGCAACTCTCCTCTCATATGGATTTATCCTAAACTTAAAGCTTCGGAACCTGTATCTTCTGTTTACTATGAGATGTACCCTGCAAGCATCAACAAACCGTGCCTACCCTGGCAGTGCTTAAAATGTACCCTGCAAGCATATGTAAAAGCATATTCCTGCCGGTGTGTATTATAAATCTCCTTCTTTGATCATATCTGAAAGAGTCTTTTTCAGCTTCTTGATAGCCTGCTCAATCGTGCAATTCTCAAGCTGCGTTCCTGCAACGCTTAAATGGCCGCCGCCGCCAAGCTTCTCCATTATTACCTGGACATTTACCTCATCTATCGATCTGGCGCTGATATATATCTTGTTGTTGAATTCGGAAAAAACAAAGCTTGCTTTAATATCTGTTATATTAAGCAGCTCATTCGCCACCTGGGCTCCGAGAACCGTAGGGCTGTCCACCTCGGTGCTTGCACAAACCGCTATGGCATAATTATCAAGGTATATTTCGGTACTGCTGATTGCATCTGCCTTTGTTTTAAAGTAATTAAACTCGCTGCGGAAAAACTTGCGTATCCTTGTTACATCCGCACCATTCCTGCGCAGATATGCTGCCGCTTCAAAGGTTCTGACCCCTGCCTTCGTAAGGAAGTTGTTGGTGTCAATCATTATTCCCGCATAAAGTGCATCAGCCTCCAGATATTTAAGCTTCAAGCCGCTGCCGATATACTGAAGTATCTCTGCCACCATTTCGCAGGTAGAAGACGCATAAGGCTCAACATACGAAAGCGAGGCATTTTCAATGGCTTCATTGGTCTGCCTGTGATGGTCGAAAATCACTATTGCCTTGGCATAATTCAAAAGCTCCTCGCATTCCAGATAACTGGGACGGTTCACATCCACAATTACGAGCAGCGTATTGGCATCCATTATCTCCAGAGCCTGGTCGTTCTTAATAAAAAGATCCTCTTCATAATCCGGATTGCCGACAAAGCGGTTCATCATTGGTCTTAGGGATGTTGTGATTTCATTAATTACGATATGTGCTTTCTTGCCGAAGGTCTTGGCTATTCTGTATATACCCATTGAAGCTCCGAAGGTATCCACATCCCCGATTTTATGTCCCATAATAATGATCTTATCCTTGCCTTCAACAAATTCGCGAAAGGCATGGGCCTTAACCCTGGCTTTTACCCTGGTGCTCTTCTCAACCTGTATGCTCTTGCCTCCGTAATAATATATCTTCTCCCTGTCCTTTATTACTGCCTGGTCACCGCCCCTGCCAAGAGCAAGGTCCATTGCAGTACGGGCATATTCATAACCGGTTATATAATTATCGGCATTCACACCAAGGCCAATGCTTACTGTTACAGCCATTTCATTGCCGATATTAACGCTTCTGACCTCCTCCAATATGGAGAATTTATTGTTTTGAAGGATGGGAAGGTATTTCTGTTGCATAACGAAGAGATACTTGTCCTTCTCCAACTTCTTTATAACAGCATCTATACCCTGCATATATTTATTGATCTTCCTGTCCACCAGGGCAGTCAGCAGTGAGCGCCTTACCTCGTCTATGCTTTCAAGGGCTTCCTCGTAGTTATCAATATAAAGCAGCCCGATAATCAGTCTTTGCTCCCTGTTCTCCCTGATCAGAGTGTTAATCTCTGTTTCGTCAAACAAATACATGGCTATCAGGGCATTATTGGTGTCCCAGGATTTTTCAGCATCCTCAAAGCTTAGGTTGGTATCGTCAAACTCCGGTGTGATCACCTTTCTTAACAGAACCCTGTAATACCTGTCCTCATAGGTCATATGCAGCGTGACATCCTCAGATGTCTTTGGCAGGATCTCCTGTGTCAGCTCAGGGAAAACACCTGATATCGGGTGCCTTGCTGCACTCTTGCTCTGAATAATATCCAGGAATTCATTATTCCCCCACTGCAGCCTTCCTTCCAGATCAAGTATTGCGTATGGAAGGGCCAGGTCCTTCAGCAGACGCTTCTGCACCTGTCCATATTCCATGGCAAAACGAACCAGTTCGGAGGATATTCTATAACGCTTCACGGAGTAAACTATGGTGACCAGAATAAAATACACGATTACAAAGCCCGTCATCAGGACTCCGGCATCATTGTCTATTACATATATGGCCAAATTCATACATAGCAACAGTATGGTCAGTATAATCGGCCATAAAAGATATCTTTTCAATGAGTTGCTTAACTTCATCCCCCTGCCCATAACACTACCTCATTTCAAATATTTCATCGGGTAATATTTAATAATCCCATAGCATGGCTGTTTGCCTGGATCTTCGGATATAAAAGCTCTTTTCTTCCCTGTCCCCAAGGTGTGTTATATTATTATATCATTAACGGGAGGCAAATAAAAGATTATAAATAATTTAATGGGCCTATTCAGATATTTTTTATCATCCTTTTTTATCATCCCTGCAAATATTTTTATCTAATAGAATACCTTACGCCTTCCGATTGACAAAATCCACATCATATCTCGTGCCGTGGCTGAAAAGCACTCCGTCTGTCAACCGAATGCGAAGAATAACCGTGTTCGGATCGCTTTCATTTACATGTCCGTTATTATACCACTCCGCAAAGGCAGTACGCAGTCTGGCTGCAATGTCAGTGTTCTCACTTGAGCAGATATGCCCCAAATTCTCTCCGATACCGCGGGCGGTAAACCATTCCCCGCAGATGGCAACATTCGGATTTACTTTAATCTGCTGCATTTTGCCCGACAACGCATAGGTAACTGTGTAAAATGCACCCTCCTCATAATAGCCGTCCACAATACGAACCGCAGGACGGTTATCATCAATGGTTGCAACGGAAATCAGCGTATCTTTGCCGAAACGCTCGTTAAGTATCCTTATAGCTTCATCGTATTTCGTCATCTGTTTCTCCTCCTTGGGGTTATGTGTATAATGCTCATGCCGCCATATCCGGCAACAGAGGTTTACATGATAATTTTAGACCACATTCTGGCGGTTGTAAAGAACAAATGTTTGTCCAGGTAATTATTTCTAAAAAATGCTTTACAATATTAAGATAAGTATGTATAATCTCTTAAAACCTGTTGTAAGGAGAGTCAGTAATGAAAACACCTATATTAGAGAGTGAAAGAATAATTCTTCGACCTCTTAAGGTTAGTGATGCCGAGCATATTTTTAAAAGCTGGACATCGGATCCTGAGGTTGCAAAATTTATGATCTGGGATTTGCACAAAAGTGTTGAGGACACCATAAAGTGGCTGAATTCTGTTGAACAAGGCATCGATGACGAAAATCAATATATATGGGGATTCGTGCTGAAAGAAACAGGCAAATTATTCGGCTCCGGCGGCATTACATATAAGAGCGAGCATAACTGTTATGAGTTGGGCTATAATATTATGAAAAAATACTGGGGGCAGGGCTTAACTACGGAAGCAGGAAGGGCTATACTGGATTTCGCAGTCAACTGCCTGGGGGAGAAGAAATTCTTCTGCAGGCATGCAGTTGATAATATAGGGTCCATGAAGGTTATGACGAAGCTTGGCTTTCAATATTTTGCGGATAGCTCCTATTCCAGCCTCGAGGGTAAAAAGTACTTTGAATCGAAGGATTATTATCTGATTGTTGATTAGATGCCAAAACCTGATTAGGGCATATACATATTGTCATTGCATTCGAAAAATTCGGTATTGACCAATGCAGACAAAAAATACAACTTTACCCTTGACGTCAACGGGAATCCCTATTCTTACAGCGAAACGCTGACGGCAACGCTAGGCGCCGGCAGTGAAGGGTCCGCATCGCATTGCGCACCATATTTTATATGGGCGTAGCTATGGGAACTTAGGTGACCGATTATGAGCAATTAGACAACGATGATTCCTCAAGAAACCCCAGCCGCTATAAGCTGGAATACCAATTTTTGTCAATGGTAAACGATACACAGGTTCAGTGACTCGGGTTTTCTCAGGAGGAAGCCATTTGAGGCAGACTATACCGGTGCGCTATCTGCCCCTCTGGCCCCATGTCAACACAGAGGAAAGTGATATGAATCCGGCAGGGCCGGTGATGCTGGGGGCAGGTATCCTGCTGCTGGCGGCCGGTGTCAGAAAAAAGCTCCGTAATAGGTATAAAAACGGGAAGGTGGTTTGATGAACAGCAATGCAGATATGATTGAGAAAATGGAATGGAACATCAGTGTCCCCATCTTTAGCAACACGGTCATTTTGAAGCAGTTGGGAATTGCCATCGGCATCCCCTTAAGCCTTGTCGCTCTGTCGATCGGGCTTTCATCGGGCAAAAGCTGATTTTGTTATACTATATGGGATTAACCACACACAAACCGGATACGCAACGTATTTAGCCAATAGTTTTTACGGAGAAAAACTTCTGAATGGAGTTACTGCAGCCCGTATCACAAAATGGATCCTGGGTAAATTATAACCAAAACAATCGGCATAGTTGGTAAATACATACCAAACTATGCCGANNTTTTCCGGGATTAAAAATCCCTAATCTGAACCCTTAAAGGGAATCCTTTTATAATTCGTATGCCAATTGTTATAAGATACATTAGTCTACTGTATAAGGCATCAAAGCGATATGCCGCGCTATATTGCTTGATACATTAATCCACTGTATAAGGCATCAAAGCAATATGGCGTGCGCGCTTAACCGCAACCGTCAGCGCTCTCTGATGTTTTGCACAGTTGCCTGTAATCCTTCTGGGAAGGATCTTGCCTCTTTCGGAGACATATCTCTTCAGCTTGTTAACGTCCTTATAATCAATACCTGTATGGTTCTTATCGGCACAAAATACGCAGATCTTCTTTCTTCTGCGGGTAAATGCTCTCTTCTTAACCGGAGCATCGCCCTTGTCATCCTTCTTATTATAGCTTGACATTACTAAACCTCCTTATCCGATGATGATTCATATAGCTTAAACTCGGCTTAATTAAACGGCAATTCTTCGTCTATACCATCCGGGATATTCATAAATCCATCCCCCATGGCTGAGCTTGGTTCGGGTCCAAAATCCTTCTGATAGCTATTGTCCCTGACAGCTTCAGGATTATGGGACTTGCTCTCCGCAAATTCTACCTCTTCAATTACTATATCCGTTGTATAAACCTTCTGTCCGTCTCTGTTGGTGTAACTGCCTGTCTGAATTCTTCCGACGGCTGCCATCTTCATTCCCTGCCTGAAATACTTCTCGACAAACTCCGCCTGCTTGCCAAAGGTTACACAACTGATAAAATCAGCGTCCTGTGTGTCCCCGGCCTTCTTGAACCTGCGGTCTACTGCCAAGGTAAATCTTGCAACTGCCACGGAATTATCCCCCTGTGAATATCTCACTTCCGGGTCTCTTGTTAAACGGCCAATCAGTATGGCTTTATTCATAATAACTACCTCCCTTTATCATAGCCTTAGGGTAGTATCATAAAAGGCATCTATGCTTCTTTCCTGATGCACAGATATCTGATAACATTCTCCATGATACGAACTCTTTGCTCAATCTCATTGGGAACTGTTGAATCAGCATCGAATTGAATGAAATAGTAATAGCCTTCCTTCATTTTCTGAATTTCATAAGCTAATCTTTTCTTGCCCCAGTCTTCCACATTGGTAATTGTTCCGCCGAATCTTGTAACAAGATCCTTTGCTGATTCCAATGTAGCTAATCTGGCTTCATCTTCGATTTTTGCATTAACAACTAAGGCTAATTCATATTGATTCATAGTTGCTTTGCACCTCCTTCTGGTCTCTGGCCCTTCCTGTGAAGTCTGACCGACGAAGAAATCAAACTTCAATTAAAGAGCAAGGAATATTAGTATAACATATCACAATTAATTATGATATCATAGCTCTTTAATTATTACAACACGTTTTTTTACCAATTTTCTATATGCAGCATATATGCTTTTGTTTTTCCGCATATTGCACAAAAGAATTGCAGGGTGCATTTATAGGCTTTATTTGCATGTTTTGTCATAATATCTAATTATTTATTTTTTTTAGAAAATAAGTATAATATACTTGACATTATATAAAATATATATTACTGTATAACTGAGGTGATTATATGGGTAAAAACCTGAAAATGAAATCTGCCAGGGTTGCTCTGGATTTTTCGCAAAAGGATCTGGCAGATGCGGTAGGAGTAACAAGGCAAACTATTAACGCCATAGAACAGGGGGATTATAATCCCACAATCCGCCTGTGCAGGGCTATATGCAAAATTTTGGGTAAAAGCCTGGATGATATATTCGGAGAGGAGGAGTGATGTTGGTATGTTAAAGAATAAATTTGACAAATTTGACGAACGCCAGTTATACCTGAGGGGTAATGCATTTAAGCACGGATTTATCATCATGGCTTTACTTCTCTTTATAAGCGCTTTTGTTAAGAGCGTTATACTTGATAATGAAAGCGCCGTGTTTGTCGAGGGTGCATGGGGTAATATACTTATAGTAATTATATCTGCTGCTGTCTGTATGATAGAGCTGATAGTACGGGATGCAATGAATTATGAAGATTCGCTCAACAACTTCATAATCTATGTGCTTGGGATTCTAGGCTTCATATTAATAATATGGGGTTCAATTGATTTGATTGTAAGCAAAGGCGGCATAATTAAGGGTTATACCCTTACGGCAGAGGGCGCAAAGCTGTTAATGAACTGCGCCTGGATTGTTGTCGGTATTGTTTATGTGGTTAAGAAAAGAAAAATGAAATACTCCGATTAGCCGAAATAAATGTGAGCAAGGATGTTATGCCTTAATTGATACTGCCGATTTTGTATTGAATAAAGCAAAATCGGCATTTTCTCTGTTATTGTCCGGCGAAAGATTACTTGTTTTGTGTTTATAATATTCTGTATACTTCTATGTTTTATACTTTTATACTTTTATGCTTTTATGCTTTTATGTCTTTATGTTCTTATATATGTTTTTATGTTTTTATGTTTTTATGTTTTTGTTTTATGTTTTTGCTTTATGCTTTTATTTTATGCTAATATGCTTTATGCTGTCCATCTCTCTTGCCGCTATACTTTCCTCATGCTTTACGCTTCCTGCCAGCAG
>DCTS01000042.1:22585-38290 GCA_002329645.1 Lachnoclostridium sp. UBA1434
TTAACGCAGCCGCAGCCTTCCCTCTGGTTGTCATCCTTCCCGGCCTTTACCGGACAGCCTAAAATTCTTTCAATTAATTCATCATCTATGCACTTTCCCTTTTGTATGTTGAACATGCTCAGATCCGTTTTTTCCGCGCATGCTGCCATGGCAAGTCCATAGCCTCCGGCTATATCGGACAGTCTGGCGCCCATTTCATAAATATCCTCTTCATTTATGTCAAGCAGACCTAAATCCCTGGTGTTTCTTATGGTCTTGGCATACATGTCAATAAAGCTTATCACGCATTTTTCGGTTGAACGGTGTAATTTAACGCACATTTCCTCAAACCTGGCATAATGGTAGTCCTTGGTATATTTGCTGCTTAAAAGGATCGGATCATATCTGAATATGACCTTTTCCCTGCCTATCATATCGGATAATTGAATAAACGTGCGCATTATCTCATTCTTATCCCGGATTCCGGGCTCAATATCCGTATCATACGGTGTTACGGTAAACTGAAAATAATATTTGAAGCCTTTTTCATCCAATATATGAAGCTTATCCAGCATGGGGGCGGCATTCTTCGTCCAGAAAACGAAGCAATCAACCGTATCGGGATCCAGCAGGATTTTGCTTACCTGCTTGAAATTAAAAGGATTCATAACATACACAAATCCGCGATCTATTTTATCGAAAAACCAGTCGCTGTAAAAAGCCGGTATGTCGGTTCTTCGGCTTGCGCTTATTATCATATGCCGCCCCCGTTTTTGTATTTTTCATATATGGCTTACAGCCTGATATTTATATTACTATAGCATAAAGTAAATATATAATAAATGCACTAGAGCAACTATGGTGTAATTCAAAACAGAAAAACAAGCCGCATCAGTAATTCTTATCACCAATGTGGCTCTCTTATATATCTCAACCACATAGGCACAACACTTCAAGTGCGTGTACCTATGATTTATCAATCATAGATACATGCGCTAAAGATCGTCGTCCCCATCTGTTCCATTAAGCATAGCATACTGAGATCATTATGCATTTGTCTTCGAACGAATAAACTCTATAAAGTTTAGTTTTTCCGCTTCTGATGCAAAAACATTTATGGGAATTATATAAGCAGAATTTGTAGTATCATAAATGAAAATGGCTTTATCTGTTACAGCAATTTTCTCAACTTGCGAATATTTCGTTTTGGTTTCATTGTCCGGTGCAATTTCATGTATCCATTCATCATCAAACTTTATTATTGTTTCGCTGCCATATGAAAGCTTGCCTTCCCTCTTCATCATTTTAATGCTTTTTTCCAAATTTTTAAGAAACTTCTTTTTACTATGAGCAATCGCTACTATACAATATATCGCATAACCTAGCGCTATCATTAAAAATACGCTAAAATTGCGCTCCATAATATAAGCAAATAAAACGACAGCAGCAGATAATAATAGTATTTTTAACCTATAACGCAATAAAGTTTTTTTCCTCTGTAACTGTTCAAAAAAGTATATTGATTAAACAATAAAAATTCCTCATCACTTACATATACTTTGAACTCATACATAACATAATTCCCCTTGTTTAATATCCATAAATAACTTTACAGTATTATACCAAATAAAACCATATTTTACAATTATTTATATTGCTAATAAAAAATCCCGAGAATTGAAAAGTTTAATTCTACTCTTATTCTATGCAGAGGAGATACCAGGCAACCAAAAACACCTTAAGCTTGATCATCGCTTGTTTATCGAAAAGTCCCTGAATGAAGGGCGAAGCTTTAAGGATATAGCTCGCCACCTGTGTAAAGACCCAACTACGATTTCAAAAGAAGTTAAATTACACCGGTCAAGTGACTGGTATCACAAGGGTACATTTCTTAATGCTCACAACTTTTGCATCCATCGGGTACTTTTGAATTCCTTTCCCTGTTCAAATTCATCCTTACGGATAGGGGTTCAGAGTTTGGTGACCCGAAATCACTTGAAACCGGCATCAATGATATCGAACGCACAAGTATCTATTATTGTGGCCCCATAAGGAGTGGTCAAAAAGGCGGAGTAGAAAATGTACATACTATGCTGCGTATGATACTACCCAAGGGAACGAATTTTGAGTTCCTTACCCAATGGGATGTGAACCTGATTGTCGACCACATCAATTCCACCCCCAGGGAATGCCTTGGCGGCAGGACACCCTATGAAGTGGCTTTACAGACTTTTGGTGTAACTTTTTCAAGTCAGCACTATGTGCCAGTCGATTAATATCGCGCGATGCTTTGCCTGCAACCTGCGGTTGCGGAAATTCGAAGTATATCTGGTAGAATTCAGCCGGGGATGATGCTAAAATAATGACATCCGGTTTGAAAGGGGTCGTCTCATGAAATTAGGAGAAAAATTGTATCAGCTTAGAAAATCAAAAGGAATGTCACAAGAGCAATTGGCCGCACAGATAAAGGTATCTCGGCAGGCAATTTCCAAATGGGAATTATGCGAATCAATTCCTGATACGGATAATATTATTCAATTAAGCAATTTATTCGGAGTATCGACCGATTATCTTTTAAAAGACGAGTTGAATAATATATCAGAAAATCCCTCAAACACAACCGGTTATGGGGATCTAACGAAGCACAGCTATGTTAGGATTGTGCCCGGAATATTTATCGGAATTGAAATGGCTGCCTTGCTGCTGGCTTTTATGATTTTTATTTTATG
This sequence comes from Lachnoclostridium sp. UBA1434, assembly GCA_002329645.1. Lineage (GTDB taxonomy): Bacteria > Bacillota > Clostridia > Lachnospirales > Lachnospiraceae > Mobilitalea. The sequence goes on from DCTS01000042.1 coordinate 25,294, forward strand.
GAATCCTTATAAAAATAATGTTTATATGACATTGCATGAAAATGTAATAAAAGCCGGGGCTTGCTTTATGGTTCAGCTGGCGTCGGTTGTTCTGTTTGAATTATTGATTCACGGGAAATTATCAGAGGAAAAACGCGAATATGCTAAGGCGTATTTTTACATAGCCAGTATATGGCTGTTGATGCCGCTTCCTATGATTTATCTTGGTTTTATAATGTTTCCGATTATAAGAAGGCCTATTACTTACTGGAGTGATCTGTTATATTTGCTAATTCCGTATGTTTTAATTAGCGTATTGGTAACGTTGTGCTTAATAATAAAAAGGTCAAAGTTAAATAGAACCCTCTGATTTAATATAGAGGACGCACCATTTTGGATGGCGCGTCCTCTATTCCTTAAGGCGACAACCAGATTCGAACTGGTGATCAGGGTTTTGCAGACCCATGCCTTACCACTTGGCTATGTCGCCGATTTATTTGCTGAAGCTATTTTATTATAACAACCTTGAATATCCTCGTCAAGTGGAAGCTTTAGTTTTTTACACTAGGCAGGTTGCATATTGTTAAATATTACTGACTGTATAATGGGACATCAGGATAGTCCCATAAAATGAGATTATCCTGATGCCTCTTCTTCTTATCATAATTAATTTCTTGTGTATTTACTTTATTTAATTGTTAAATAATACTGTTTATCCTTTATGACATAGTGGACAACATGTTGCACATCCATCAGCATCACTGTAAATTTGTTTTGCTTTCTCAACAGCCCCAAAACAATTAGCAAAATATCCAAGATATGTTTTATTTGCTATATTCAGATCCTTCGCATGTTCCTCAGTATGTACCTCATGGTGTAAACCAGGATTTTTGGTTTTGTCATTATTAACATAATAAAAAGGCATTATTCTACCTCCTTTCCAAATTATATAATAATATGAAGTATATATAAAGCAATAAGTGAGTCTACATATATGTCAATAAAGTGTATATTTGTCAATTGCTATATTCAATTACATTTCTTATTTGTTAATTACTTACATTGAGCTGATAAAGTATGTGTAAACAATAATGTTTTTTTATCTCAACAAAATAATAATATAAACAGGACATCAAATGTACTTGTAATATGATAAAATAAATGCATAATAGAAGGTGAAGGAGGTAGTGGCTTTGCAGAATATGCAAAAGAAAAACCAATACATAAAGCCTTATTTAAAATGGGCAGGCGGTAAAAGACAAATATTAAAGGATATCACAAGCTATTTGCCTCAAGATATTCACCGTTATACTTATATTGAGCCATTTTTGGGCGGTGGTGCTGTTTTCTTTGAATTACAGCCAAAGCATGCCATAATAAACGATTATAACAGCCAGCTCATTTTAACATATAAAGTAATTAGGGATAATGTTGAAGAATTAATTAGGATATTGGAGATACATAAAGAATGCAATTCTGAAGATTATTACTATAAAATACGTGCCCTTGACAGAAACATAAATGATTTTAATTCTTTGTCCGATGCAGAAAAAGCGGCAAGGTTGATATACCTTAACAAAACCTGTTATAATGGCCTTTATCGCGTAAACTCCCAGGGATTATTCAATGTTCCATATGGTCGCTATAAAAATCCAGCAATATGCGAAGCGCAGGTACTTAGAGCCATAAGCAATTATCTTGCTAATAATGATATAATCATAATGAATGATGACTTCACTGCCGCATTGGCTAATGCGGATTGCAATTCTTTCATATATTTTGATCCACCATATCATAGCCCTGATAACACTAATTTTACGGGTTATCAGGCAGATGGGTTTGATGAAAGGGAACAGCTTCGCCTTCGCAACACCTTTGTTGAATTAACCGATCGGGGGATTAAATGTCTGTTAAGTAATTCAGATACTGAATTCATAAGAGAGATATATTCGGATGGTCGCTTTGATATAATTCATATTCTTGCCAGACGTGCGATAAATGCCGATGCTTCTGGGAGAGGCGCCGTTAATGAAGTACTTATTAAGAATTGGAGGTAAATTAATTGTCTTCAAAACTTAACATTGAAAAGGCCTGGGAAATACTTTTTGAAAAACATGACATAATTAGTCATGTAAAAAAGCATGGTTATTATAAAATTTCATCCGGCGAGATAAATAAGGTAAAGGAAGCCCGGTTAATGGCCAAATTTGATCAATCATCTCAACTGCCTTATATTTTTCGTAGCAACTGCCTTTCTATTCTTCCGATTTCCAGAGGGGACTATATTATAGGTTCCTTTAAAACTCATGCAGAAGTTATCTACTCCGATGTTAAGCCCATAGCCGTTGATATTCCAGATCTTCAGACAATAGATTATACTAATTTATACAGTGAAGCTTCCTCTCTTTTATTTGCATTTAACAGCGGTATTATCCAGGATTTAATGGGTAGTTCAAAAGTTAACTTTACAGTGAATGGCAGAATGTCCTCCGGTAGCTTTGATTTCTCGATAGGTGACATTATTGAACCTTCCAAGCCTTACCAAATTGCAGTTCAAAATGCCCAGATCGAAATAGATGCAGGATATGAGAGTCCCGAATGCTTTTGTATTTGCGAAGCAAAAAACATGGCTGTCCCTGAAATTTTAATCAGACAGCTTTATTACCCGTATCGCTTATGGCGTTCAAAAATATCCAAGACGATAATGCCTTTGTTTCTGGTTTATTCCAATGATGTTTTCCATGCATTTATTTATCATTTTGAAGATGATTTATATTATAATTCCCTTAAGCTTATACAACACAAGGCTTATACCTTTGCCGGGAATGATCTAAAATTATCTGATATAATTGTTTTATGGAAAAGTATAAAAATGATACCCGAGCCCGATGTTACCTTCCCCCAGGCTGATTCTTTTGCTCGAATTATAGATTTGCTGTCGCTGTTATACAATGGGGAATTAACTCGTGATGAGGTTACAATATACTATGAATTTGATCCGAGACAAACTAATTACTATATTGCAGCCTGTGAATACCTTGGATTAATAGAACGGGTATATAATGAGAATAAAGAACGTATCTATAAATTATCTTCGGAAGCCTATCATATAATGAGTTTAAAGTATAAAGACAAACATCTTGCTTTAATTAAAAAAATTATTGAACGCCCGGTATTTTATCATGTTTTCGATTTAGTGATTAAAAATAGGAAGCTTCCGGATAAAAAAGAAATTTGCAAAATAATGAGCGAAGCAAATTTATCAATTAATTTGGTAACTATTGAACGTCGTTCTTCAACTGTCCGCGGATGGATAGAGTGGATACTAAATTTGGTATAGGGGTTTAATAAAAACAAAGATATACTCATGTGCTATAAGTAAAAAGTTTCTATTTACTCCTTCCCATTTTTGGGTGGATCTACAGTTATGTTGCTCTTTTATTATTATTTCATGCAAAATAAATCCGCTTTTGATAAATGTATTCATAATATCAAATCCAAGCGGAATAATATTCCCCTTCTTTCTTATATCGCCCATCATTATTGCACAAAATTTGCCCCGCTTTAATATACGGAATGCTTCCGATGCAACCTTGCCCATTGCATTTACAAATGCCATATAATCAAACAATGATAAGTCTTCTGATATGTCAGTGCTATAGTTAATTATGTTTGCGTAAGGCGGATGCGTGCATATAAAATCTACTGATTCCCTGCGCAAATCTAGTTTTCTGGCATCTCCCTGCCTAACTATGATTTTGGGATTAAAGCTTTCAGAGTTGAACTTAAGATTTTTAGATGCTAATGATAGCGCCGAAGGGTTTATATCGATTCCAATCGCATTCCTTCCAAGGAGCTTTGCTTCTATCAATGTTGTTCCGCTACCTACAAATTGGTCCAGGATCCAGTCATTTGGCTTACTGTATCTAAGTATTAGATTTCTGGGAACATACGGACTCCAATTGCCCCGGTATCTTCCGGAATGGGTTGCCCAGTTGCCGCGATTGGGGAAAGACCATACTGTAGTCTTCTCCATTTCAAAATCATTATGCTGAAAGATAAGCCTCTTCCCTCCTTTCATATTTACATTTATTGTACTACTATAAGCATAAAAATCAATAATGCATATTACATAAAATTACATAATAAATTACTGCCTTTTGCCAAAACTCAAATTGTAGTTACATCGGTACCTAGCTAAAGACTTGTTAATTATATTTTTCAAGTGATTAATGAAATAGCTTAATATATATTCAAGAATCCTTATGCTATTTCCAAAGAGGTTAGGAAATACCGTACCTTTATTCCTAGAATGAACTCCTAAACTTTACACTCAACTTATTTCATACTTGAAATTATCAAAAATTATTTTATGGCAGATATTGCTCCCTTATACTGGTCACCTTATTGTTGTCAATTGTAATCCATACCGGTATAGGGTATTCGTTATTCTCATTCAGGAAGCCAATAAAATCTTCCGGGTCAACTTCTACATGTTTGCCATTTTGGGTCCAGTCAATTATATGATATGTTGTTTCATCGGTTATTATATAATTTGAGGTATCAGATGAAGAATTGTAAATATAGAAACCGTTTGGCATGTCATCTTCGGGATTAATATTAAGTTCTCTAATCCGAACTGTATCATCCGAGGTTATCCACTCAATTTCATCAAATTCTATGCTGTTGTTTTCAGTGTCTACATTAAGAATATACCCTATTTTTTCAAGATTTGTACCGCCGGTATCAGGTGTTAAGCTGAATCTTTCTTTTGCCTGTTCAATTGATAAACACAATTGGATATATTCTTCAGCCTTTTTTACATCCATAATTGCATTATCAAGAGGAAAATAAATAACAAATACCTGTTCGCCCTTTGTTGCCAGCAGTTTTCCTGTCATAGGCGGATCGTTTACCAATTTATCATATTCATCTCGTGACATAACAACTATTTTAAAAAATTCCTGGTAGCTTTTGTCATCCAGTTCATATTCGGAATAAACAAAAGATATAATTTTATCTGTTTCTATTATCTTGTATTTGTTTTCCCAGTCGGAAGGAATATCAAAGCTAAAGCCGTATTTATGATTTACGTATATTTTATCAGTTATATTATCAATAATATTAATATCATCTGATGTATCAGGCCGATCCGGAGAGCCGATATCATCTTTTGTATTGTCATTATCTTTTTCAGTCATATCATTCTTGCCGGATACTTTTTCAGCATCATTATTCCTGCTGACTGATTTTTCAGCCTCATCATCCTCTTTATTTGATTCAACAGCATTAGCTTCGTCAGCCGTATTTTTACCGGTATCTGTTTTACATGCAATTAGTCCTCCAAACAATACCATGCAAAGAAGTACGGCAACAATAACAAAAGTACCGCGATGCTTTTTACCGGTACTTAAAATATTGACAAACCTGTTTTTCATAGTACGCGGGCCTCCATAAAAATATGTAGATAAAGCTGTTTTCTTCATTTTTTCACTTAGGATTGACGCCAGAATTGTTTCAGCATATGTTTTCCTTTCTTCGAAAGACATATCCTTTATAATTGAATCATCACAAAACAACTCCAAATCCCTGCCGGCTTCACGGATCATTAAATAAACGGCAGGATTAAACCAATGAACGGCATTTGCAATATTCAGCAACAGCTTATACCATAAATCATATCGTCTGCAGTGGGTCAACTCATGCCGGATGATTAAGGAAAGATCCTTGTCGGAATAGGATTCATGCGGAAGGATGAGTAAAGGTTTAAAACAGCCTGTTAAAAGGGGACTGGAAACCGCATCGCTGATAAGAGGAACAACTTTTCTTGAGCAGCCGGTTTGAACGGCTGTCGATTGTACAACATCAATTATGCGCCGGTCGTTGGGTTCACTGCTCCAGCGTAATATCCTTCTTTTGAAAATAAAATACCCAATCACATGATATGCCAGGAAAGTAATTAAACCTATAAACCATATCACTACAGCAACATTAAGAAATGTTACAGGCTTTTGCGTAGTTTTGTCCGATGGCATCTGCTCAGGCTTAGCTGCAACAATATCCGGTGAGGAAGGGTTCACTATTGCGATATCCGGTGTGGAAGGGTTTCCTGCTGCGACATCCTGCAGGGAGGGGTTGGGGCGCACGTTATCGGATGCTGTTATTGCTGTATTAGGTAGGTTTACTTCCAGTGGTGCTTTCGGCAAAGATATATTTATAGGAATAATCAGCCGGACAGCCAACAACAGCCATATCCAGTATTTACATTTTGCCGCATAGGTTTTATTAAGATAGGGTGCCAGAAGACAAAGCCCCAGGATAATGACTCCGGAAGTGACGGATATTTCAATGAGTTGAACAAACATTGTTTCAATCATTCTTATTCCTCCTCTCAATATCATCAATGAGCTTCCGCAGTTCTGATAAATCATCTTCGTCAATAGTGTTGCTTTCATAAAGACTTGCCACAAAATTCTGCAGAGAGTTGCCGTATAAACGTTCCAGGAATGAACGGCTTTCTTTTGCTTTGTATTCCCGGGCCGAAATTAATGCCGAATAATAATTTGTTCGGGTACTCCTGTCACAGTAGACAAAACCCTTATCCGATAATCTTGCAAGTGTAGTCATCAGTGTGGATAGTACCCAGTTCCTGCGTCCTCGCAGCTGTTCCAGAATATAATTGGAGGTAACCGGTTCTGATGAGTTCCAAAGCACCATCATTATTTCCAGTTCTGCATCACCAAGCCGCTTGATTTTCTCTTTCATTAACTAACCTCCTAAAGTATTTCATGATATATATTATTGCATAATATTATACAATTGTATAATAATATCGTCAAGTATAATATGGAATTATTATTTAACTTTACACTCAACTGTTTTTTTACGTTTCTCAATGCTATAATATAAATACAAACAACACCTATACTTGTTCCTTATCCGGAGATAAAACCATGCGAAAGCACTATAGATTCCTTCTGCTGATACTATTTATTAATACGATTATAATTTCCCTCGGCATGCATAAGGTGAATGCGGATGAGACCGGTACGGCAACCCTCAGAATTTTGGCTACCGGCGACCTGCACGGTCAGGTTACCGCATATGATTTTGAAACCGGCCTTAATCTCCCCAAAAACGGGTTAAGCAAGCTTGCAACCCTGGTGGAAGAAAACAGGAAAGAAGCCGGGGACAATAACACCCTGCTGGTGGATGCAGGGGATTTCCTGTATGACTATACTACTAATTTCTTTTACGATAATTATCAGGGTTATATCCAGCCGATACTAAAGGCTATGTCCATGATGGATTATGACTGCATAACGCTTGGGAACCACGAATTTGATTATCTCTGGGATTATCTGCAAGACCAGCTTGACAGGTCCGGCATGTTTGAAAGGACAGTTGTATGCAATACAGTCTGGCATGACAGCGGCAGCCTTGTATTTGCCCCATCTGCCACCGTTGATATGGAGCTTTCCCTGTCAGGAGGCGGACAAATACCTGTAAGGGTAGGAATAATAGGTTCAACAACCAATACCATATCCGCCCGGAGGGGGGACTACTATAACCTGATTGATACCTTAAACTCCTATGACTCCATAATTAAGGAAGCGGACCGGTTAAAAGCACAGGAAAATGCCGATATTGTAATAGTCGTCCTGCATGGAGGAATTGGCTCTGCTGTCAATATTGAAAGCATCAATAACGGATCTTCCGGCGCAGCCGCAGATGATAATATCGGCTATGCCCTGACCAAAGCAGCTGCAATTGATGCAGTCGTGACCGGGCATACTCATGATGCCTTCCCCGATGCCAATTCATTATATAATTCCCTTAAAAATGTCGATGCGCAAAACGGTTGCATCAACGGCAAGCCGGTTCTTGCAACCGCCTCCTATGCCAGAGCCCTTGGCATAATTAATCTTAAGCTTGTCGTAGATTCCGACGGAAGGGTTAAGCCTGCGGGAGGTGTCTCATCTCTGCAATATGTATCCGAAAGCACGCCGGAGGACAAAAGCATTAAAGCTGCCGTCAGCAGCAGCCTTAATAAATTAAAGTCCGCCAAAAACACCGATCCATATAAAATAGCAAAGGGTACTGTATATCATAATTATGATGCACTGGTTCAGGATAATAACCTGTATCAGCTTCTTAATAATGCCAAGATAGATTATGGCTTGACCTATATAAATGAATACCTTCCGAAATACAAGAACACGCCCGTTATAGCCTGCACAAGGAACCTTTTGGACAGCAATGAGCCGTTTATATATATTAATAATAATTTTACCGAGAGCAAGGTTGCCATGATACTGTCGGAATCATCTCCGGCAAGGCCCTCGGGATATGTCCAGATGTACGAAATAACAGGAAAGGCTTTACGGGAATGGCTGGAATATAACGCAAGCATATATGCAACTGAGGGGACCACCCTTAAAAACATTCTCAAAAATTATACCGCCATGAATAAAAACGTGTCCACCTTGCTGGATGAAGCTTTCATATACGACCACAGCGGCTATTATATATTTGACGGGATTTCATATACCATAGATTTGTCAAAGAAGGCCCGGTATACCCCCGACGGCAAATTGACGGGCAAGAACAACAGGAGGATATCTTCGCTAAAATATAACGGCGCCGACATTACGGACAATCAAAAGTTCGTACTTGTCACAGACAGCGGAATTCCCAGGCTGTCCTTCCTTCCGTCCGATAATGACGGTATAAAAAGTGTAAGGGATTATGAGACCAGCAAGAATATAACAATAAAATATATCAAAAAACTCAGCCAGCTGGGGGAGATCTCCGTAAAAGCAGATAACAACTGGTCCCTTAAGGCAGGCAAGGATTACACATTTATAATAGGAATACCAAAGAGCGGTTTGGAAGCGGTTGCAAACAGCCCCTGGAACATGGGCAAGGCGACCGAGACCACTTCTTATGTCTTTCTTAAGGGCAAACTGCCTGCAGCAGACCAAAGAATGAATATAATAGCGTCCCAGGCCAGAAATGAAGCCAACAATACTCCAGTGCCGGTTAAAATATCAGTAACATCAAAATATGCCGTCAAGGATATCAGGTACCTTAAAGGTAAAATTATCAAGGCTGACGACAAAAGGTGGAATGATGCCAAAAATGTCGTCAATTCCTCATTCAGCGTCACCGGGAACGGCACATATACGATACTTGCAAGGGATAGTAAGAGCAACTATGCACTTGCGTATGTTAATATTGACCTTTATAATCCCGATATTCTTCCGAGCCCGAAGCTTAACACCGTTACCAACCGCTATGATTCATTTACGGGGACTGCAGTACCCGGCTCCACGATTCATCTGACAATAGGAGAAGATAAGTACTCAGCTATCGTAAATAATGACGGCTCCTTTAAAATTGCCATTACGCCTCCTGAAGCATTCGCACAGGTGCAAGCCTATGCCGAAGCCGGCGGAAAAAAGAGCGCCGTTGTCTGCTCCTCCGTACGAAAGACCGGACCAAATGCGGTGCATATTAATCCGGTTAAGGTTGGCGATACCTCGGTGACCGGAAAAGCCGATCCCTATACATCCGTTTATGCGCTTATCTGGAAAACCGTATATGTAGGCAAAGGACAAACCGGTATTTATAAAAACTCGGATTTTTACAACTCCGTTTATAATATTGTTGAAACAGATATTACGATTAACCCTGCCACAGGCGAATACACTATTGCCCTGCCGCAGATTAAGCATAATATGAATGTATTCGTGTATTCCATAGATCGCTTCGGTGCAACGAGTAAATCAACAAAGCAGGTTCCGGTGCCTTGATTCATATAAAATGCACCTTCGGTCTTTGTTCGGTACCGTAACTATATTATAGCATTATGCCAGTCCGGTTTCTTGATATTTTGACTTCATTTTGCTAATTATGTCTTTTGGCATCCATTTTAAAAAGCCCGGGTTTTACGGGCTTTTTATGAGTAGTATTTGGTAGGATATTCCGTAAAAGTGCGTTTGCAGGATGTTAGCAATATACATTAAGCTTAGCATAATGCTTTTACGGCCCACTCGTCAATTCTGCGTACAACGCTGTGGGTATAGGCATCGAAATGTTTGAGCCAGAAATTACAACCGGTCGGGTTGAGGCTTTCAAAATCCACCCCGAGCCTTGTATATCCCTCTGCCTTAAGCTTCCGTACAAGCATATTAAGAAGCCTTTGGTGTACGCCCTTGCCCCGGTGCTCAGGCAGGCAATACGCCCCCTTGACATGCAGATATCCCGGCGTATTCTGTATAAAGGTTTCACCGTCAAGCTCAGCCCTTAAAAATGCTATAATCTGTCCCCGCGTTTCTGCAACAAAATATATGGACTGATACTCCTCATGGCTTTTAAAAAAATCCGTCTCATCATTCGGTTCCCTATACATAAAGAACGGACTGCTGATATAATATTCATTGAGCTTGTTTTCAAGCGGAAGGACCTTCAGGATATCCTCAGGAGCAAGCTCGTAAAAGGTATACTCTTCGCAGGGCGCTGCTTTTATCTCATCCATACCCCGTATGGCATCAATGCAGCGTAAGCCGAAGCCGTACCGGAAAAATTGCTTATGCACATCCTCTTCGTGCGCATACAGGCATATTGCATGGCTGGATGCTCCCGCTCCGGCCCATTTTCCGCCTGCTGCCTGATACATTAGGGCATAAATCTTTGCCCTGTCATCGCCTATAGCTCCGTTTGCACCCATCGGCGAAAAGACTCCTACCGCATCGGTTGATGCAAAAGCATTCCTGAATGGCGTAACACAGCATAAGAATCCAACCATTGCATCTTTCTCATATGCAACGACGCCAAGACGGTTATCCGCATATGGCTTAAGGCCCGGTACTTTATCGACAGGTGGCAGCTTCGGGACGAAGCTGCGCTCCCTTTCATAACATTGAATTGAAAGTTGCGTTGCTTCTTCTATGTGATCGAACGTAAAATCATAAATCTGCATAAGAATTACCTCCTTCATTACATAAACCATGTGTTTTTTGCATCTTCATATCACAAATCCTCCATTAACCAGATAAATGGGCATAAAAATACCGTAGTAAGCAGCCTTTTATAACTGCAAACTACGGGCAGGCAATACAAGTGCTTTATATAAGTATATAAACACGGGCTTACCTAATTCACATGCCCATATGAATTTACAGTATTTTAAAGGATACTTAAAACGGTATAACAACAAAAGGTGCCAAAACACCCTTAACTCATTGTCATACCCGATATTCGGTTATGCAGAAGTCACCTTCGCAAGAAGAAGTAACAAATTATCAGTTCCTTTCGCTTTTAATAATAAATGAGTCTTGCTGCTCATTTGAGCACGCTATGGATATTAACTTTATAGCATATTTTTCCTGCAAATGCAATCCATTTATACAATCTTTTACTATATACAGTGTTGCCATATTTTTCTATCTATGATATTATAAAGGTGTTTTATGTGCTATTTTTATAAAACAGAATATATAACCATATCTTGTTTTTATGAAAGTCGAGGCGAATATTATGGATAGACAATGTGTGAAATGCGGCACTAATTTAACAGCGGGTATCGCAATTTATGGCGGTGACGGAAAATTCGCAGCTTATAAAGAGCCCTATACGGATATAAAAAACAGAAAAACAGCAACCGAAATTCGCCCATATATATGTTCTAAGTGCGGGTATATCGAATGGTATGCTGACAAACCGGAAAATTTCAAATAGTCATTGTACGGCTAATCCTTCGCTTTGGTTTGTATATTTAGATGCAAGCTTTGCCTTTATCTTTTCTGCACCTGCATAGAAGACCATAAAAAGCCCCGAGCCAATAGTTCGGCTCAGGGCTTATATAATATAAACGGGACAGTATTGCTTTATTTCAATAATTCAGATATGCCGTCGGCCATTGCCGTCAGTATCAGACAGCAGCTTGCAGCGCCTGCATCAAGCACGCCTCTTGACCTCTCGCCCAGGCGGCTGGAACGTCCGTACCTTGCAACCATATCCCTGGTTGAATCACGGCCTTCTATTGCCGCCTTTTTCAGTAATTCCAGTCCCTGACTAAAATCAAGGCCGTCCTCCGCCGCTTTCTTTACGGCATCAGTTGCAGGGGATAGGGTATCTATCAGGGTTTTGTCTCCGACTCTTGCATCGACTATATCATAAAGGCCTTCCAACCCTGCATGAAGCATCTCCCCTAGTTCCTTGAGGGAGATTTCCTCAAGCCCTTCCCCGGCATAGGCCATGCAGGACAGGAGGGTTCCGTTATGGGTTATGAGGGAGTCTACAGAGCATGGGATGTTTTTGAAGTGGCAAAGGAAACTTATTTATTAGCCGACTCTTCTAAATTCAACACTTATGATTTAAACAGCTTTGCTTCATTAAGCCGGGTTAAGGCGGTAATAACAGATTCAAACATCAATGCGGAAGGAATGTCTTTATTAAAAAGACATAATGTACAAGTAATTATAGCCGACTGATCGGTAAGGCGGTTTATTTACTTACATGCATTTTAAAACATAATATATTCCTGCGGTAATTATCTAACAGACGCATCATAAATGATGCGTCTGTTGTATTTTATATATATTTCTGACTATCGCTCCGTAATGCGGCTTAATTTTCCAAAGGAACTTTTACTATTCCATATGTATCCGCAACATACAGGCTATTAGCATCAAATTCGGCACAGCCGATACTCAATCCGATAGAGCTATGAATTAGTCCGTTTTTAGCCAGAACGGCCACTTGTCCGTTTGCATCTACTTTTATTATTTTATTGCTGCTTGTGCTTGCATAAATATTATTATTGCCGTCTATGCAGATATCAAATATATCAATATCCTCAGCAACGATTTCCGGAATTTCGGAACCCATGTCTGGGCTTAAGTTAAACTTTAATATCTTTTTACCTTCACGAACATAAAGATTATCGTAATTTTTATCAAAGGCCAAACTGGTTAAAAGAAAGTCCCCTTTAGGAGCGGTCAGATAGGGATTA
>DCTS01000114.1:0-17008 GCA_002329645.1 Lachnoclostridium sp. UBA1434
ATTATAAATTTAGAAATAAAAGAGTTCGCTATTGTATTATATTATGAACTAAAGAAAACTCATAAGATAATTAGGGACGTAATACTGTTGTGGTTTTACATCAAATCTGTTATGTACACTGCATTATTAAATTTATTAGAGTAAGATGAAATGTGATAATGTGCTAACTTTAATTATAAAATATTTGAATATAGGAGAGGCAAATGAATTTAGATAATATTGAAGCCATACTTTTTGATTCAGGGAAAGTATTGAATTACCCAAAAACAGGACACTGGTTTAAATCACCTATGTTTTTTTCTTATATCCAAAAGAATACTTTTGAAAATATTAGTAATAAAAAGAGGACTATTGCTTTCACTAAGGCAAGTAATTATATAAATTCTATTAATTTTATTCAAACAAAAGAAGAAGAATATGAGCATTTTAAGAAATTCTATGAAATTTTCTCAAATGAGTTACCTGAATTGAATCTAGATAATGATAATATTTCTAAGTTAGCAAATGATTTAGTTTATAATAATGAAAAATATACGTTTTATGACGATGCTATTGATTTAATCCCATCTCTTAATAAAAAATATAAGCTTGCCATCGTATCGGACGCATGGCCTTCATTAAAAGATATCTTTATTAATGCAGGTCTTTATTCTTATTTCTCATCGTTTGTCATCTCATCAGAACAAGGTGTATCAAAACCAAACGAAAAGATGTATTTAGTTGCTTTGAACGAGTTAAAAATTAAAGCCAATAAGGCTATTTTTATAGATGATAATATTAATAATTGCTTGGGAGCTAAAAAAATAGGAATAAATTCAATCTTACTATGTAGAGATAAAAAATATTTTATTTTACATAAGTTCATTAGTATAGGAAAGGGATATAAAGTTATAAATACACTTAATGATTTATTAGATTTATTTTAAATGGATAGTATATACTACAGCTAAAGCAAAGTCTTGCACAGAACAGGTTTACTTTGGTTTTAACATCACAAGATAAATGGTTGCTTCTCCCCAGTCTATTTGCATTGCCTCACCGGGACCAAACTCAAGAGGAACAAATGATTTGGGAATACTTCCTTTAATCTCTTTTACAGCGAGACGTACGGTGGATTCACCACCCGTGAAACCCTTCTTGTCAACAAGTCAGTGAAAGATGTGTCTGGCAGTGTGAGACTGTTTATCAAGTCCTTCTTCCTTGCCTTCTTCAAGACATTTGAGAATAAAATCGAGTACATCATCTGTCAAGATCCGTGCATCGCGGATGTACTCCTTACGTTCCCATGGAACGTTATTACCATCGCAGTATTTCTTGACGGTATTACGAGATATGCCTAGAGCTTTTGCAACTGCTCTTTGAGACATTAGCATTCAGACCAAAGGGTGCAAGTCCCGAAACCATATTATAATGTAGTAAATATTGAATTATTATGTAAAATATATTATATTATACATAACAGATTTTTAAAACTGAAGGAGAGGGGAACCCATGAAATACGAGCATTTTAAGTATATTGAAGATGTGCTTCAGGCCGAGATAGATGCCCACGCAGTAGCTGGGAGCGCCTTAAGAATCATCCATGGCAACGCAGTTGTTTATGACATTAGCCTTGGCTATGCCGACAAGGAGAGGCAACTGGCAAATTCTAAGGATACGATATACCGGTTATTTTCTATGACCAAGCCGATTACTGCAGTGGCAGTGATGATACTGTATGAAAGAGGGCAGATAAGCCTGCTGACTCCCGTATCGGAATACCTGGACGGCTTCAGGATGCAGAAGGTGTTTACCGACAAAGGGCTCGTTGATGCGGAAAGGGAGGTTACAATTAATGATCTTCTCAACATGACCTCCGGAATAGTATATCCGGATGAGACCTTTGAGGCAGGGCGCAGGATGGGGATGCTGTATGCTGATGCCAATAAGCTGTATAACCAGGGAAAGCCTCTCAATACCATAGATTTCTGTGATGCCATCGGGCGAATGCCTCTTGAGTTCATGCCCGGTGAGCGCTGGCGTTACGGAGCATCTGCCGATATTCTGGGGGCCATAATAGAAATAGTATCCGGCAAAAAGTTCGGTAAATTCCTTGAAGAAGAGATATTTGAACCTCTGGGGATGGTGGATACAGCCTTTTATGTTCCGAAGGACAAGCTCAACAGGTTTGCTGCAATTTATGAATACAATCCTTTGTTAAGGCAGCTTGAAACATTCGGCGGCAGGTTCCTGAATGTAGGCGATTATATGGAGCCCCCTGCCTTTGAATCAGGCGGCGCAGGCCTTGTGTCAACTATTGAGGATTATTCGAAATTTGCCATGATGCTGCTGAACGGCGGGACTCTTAACGGCATCAGGATCTTAAGCCATAAAACCGTAGAATTTATGACAAGGCCGCAGCTTACGCCGGAGCAGGCAGTGAGCTACAATTGGGATACCCAGTACGGCTACAGCTACGGCAACCTGATGAGACATCTGGTTGATCCTGTAAAGGGTATGACTAACGGTTCTGTGGGTGAGTTCGGCTGGGATGGCTGGACAGGCAACTATTTCATGGTTGACCCTAAAGAAAACCTTATTATGCTATATATGATACAGCGCTGCAACGGCGTAAATGCGGATGTAATAAGAAGGCTGCGACAGATTATATACGGTGCATTATAATATAATTAATGATTAATTGAAGCATTAAATATGTTGCGCGCAATACTTATTGCAGCGTTTAAATTGATTCACATATGATTAAAGAGGCAAGGTGTTATAATGTTTTGTACTTACTGTGGCAAACGTATTCCTGATGATTCGGTATTCTGCTTATATTGCGGCAGGAAGCTGGCCGGCGAGGAAGTTAACGAGGAAATCATAGATGAAGATACCGGCTTCGCTTCGTCGGAAGCCGAGTATACTAAGCCGGAGGTAATACCTGTTCAGGATACGGTTGGTATTGACATTATATATGACCTGGAGAAGAAAATTAACCGTAAGGAAGATTCTGCCCAGAGGGAAGAAAGCTCCGCTGAGGAAGAACCCGGACAGCCCCGGAACAAGCCGGGGAGAAGGTACCGGAGCAAAGCGATAATGCTTGTAGCGGCAGCAGCAATAATCCTTGTATGCGCAGCCATATTATTCCTTAATGGCTTCGATACGGACCCTAAGCCGAGAACCAGGGAAGATCCGGAGTATACATTAAGGTCCTCAGACGTACTTACAATTATAGGCAGCTTGACCAAACACGAAACCTATATATATAATTCATTAGGCGGTAAGATATATACCCTTAATTCTTCGACAATTCCGTTTTACAGCAGGGATGCTTCAGCAGCCCTTCTTATGAATACCTTAGGGTACAGATATACCCACTATGTTTATGAAAATAATGTCTATGGGTTCAGAAAAAGTGCCAATCTGGCAAAAATCTCGGGGGATGGCAGGTATATATATTATGTTGTTCATACAGACAACGACAGTACTCTTTATTTCTGTGATGCCGAAGGTATCACCGAGAAGATGCTTGCGGTATTCACCGGAAGGCGTATAACATATCTGGCTGTTTCACCTGACGGCAGGACGGTTGCTTATTCGGTTGCTCCCATATCATCAGATGGCTCTGTCAATCAATATGACAGCAGGGTTGAGTCCTTTATAATAAGGGATGGCAAGGATCCGGAATCATTTGGAGCAGGATGTGTTATTGAGGAAATATCTGATGACGGCGAGCTTATCTATTACACTGTTATAGAGCCGGATTCGGATGAGCTGTATCTATATGTTGACCATGCAAAGGGAAGCACACTGCTTAGCAGGAACATGAAGAATACCAGCCTTTATTTTAACGAGAGCTTATCTGAAGTAATCATTTCCGAAAGCAATACGCTTATCAGCATATCCGGCGGTGAACCCTTATTGCTTACCGATTCACCTGCAGCTATGGTGCTGATGCCTCAGAACAGCATAACCCGGAATAACGATGTGTTCGGTCGGAAGGTATATGATATCAGCACCTTTTCAAAGGCTGTTTTATTGTGCAGTGATTATACCCTGATGCAGATAGGAGAGGATTACTGGGTAGAGGAGATAGGAAAGCTTGCTCCTGTTGAAGAGGTATCAAATGCACTTGATGATTCCGCCATTATTACAGGCAAGGCGGTCATGTCAGACGATGGCAATGAAATAATATATATAAGCAATGATAACAAGCTCGTCAAAGCATCAGAAATTATGAGCGGTACGCCGGATTATACGACTTTAGCCCTGCTTGCCGATGATTTTGCCGTATCCTACGACTTTAGACATGTATATTACTCATGGAATACGGAGCTCTACTATATTAATAATAACGGGGAAAGCATATTTATCGATCAAAATACCGCAGACCTGACGTTAAGCGCCGACGGTACAGCCGTCTTTTACCGCTTATATGCCCGATACAGAAAGGGTCCGCTATATTGCAGCATTGCCGGAAGCTCCGCACAGCGGGTAAATGATGTTAAAGAGATCAGCACAATAACATATAGTGACAATGCTCTGTTATTAAGGCAGGTCACTCCTTTGAGAGAGTATCTGTATCTTAATCTGAGAGGTGTCGACATCATTCCGATTTCCAATTATGACTGATTGATGCCGTTATGGCAGATAAACAGAAAGAAAGGCAAGGATGTTATAATGTATTGTATTTATTGCGGCTAATATATTCCTGACGACGGCGCGTTCTGCTCCTATTGCGGCAGAAAAGCTGTTGATGGTAAATTAATTGAGGAAGTAGCAGATGATGATTCCGCCTTTGCACTTTCTGATGCCGAATATACAAAGCCGGAGATAATGCCTGTCCGGGATACAATCAATTTTGAGGTATTAAATAATAAGGAATCTAATCGCACGGAGGAAGAGGCTCCTAATGAGGAAAGCCTGGAACAGCAGGCAGGTAAGACGAAGAGGCGGTATACGGATAAAAGGATATGGATTATAGCTGCAGCCCTCGCAGTCCTTATAATTGGAACCATATTTGCCATTACCGGAGGCCTTAAGCTTAATAACAGAAATGCTGCGGTGTATACCTTACGGAGCGGCAATGAACTTGATATGATTACCAACACAGATAAAGCATTGTTAATCGATACTTCAGGCAGAAAGCTTCATACTTTTGATTTCCCGGCAGTTCCGTTTTTTTGCGGGGACAATACCTCTGCTGTACTTTATGATTATGATAAGAGATTGTTTACCCATTATGTAGATGCCAGGAAGCTCCCGGAGCTGAGAAGAGAAGCAAATATAGCAGCCATAACTAAGGACGGCAGATATATATATTATATAGTCAATAATGAAGACGGCAGCACACTGTACTCCTGTAATGTAAAGGGCATGAAGGAGAAGATGCTTGCGGCATCCCCCGGCAGGAAGATGTCAAAGCTGGTTGTTTCACCCGATGGCAAGACGGTTGCTTATTCAGTTAATCCTGCATCATTAAACGGACACTACTCTTATTATAACGAAGAAACCGAATCCTTTATAATATATGACGGCAAAGAACCGGTATACTTTGGAACCGGACGAGTCATTGAACAAATCTCCGATGACGGGAAGTATATTTATTATGTTGAAGCTTCGCCTGTTTCCTCTGAGCTTCAGCTATACGTTGAAAGCGCCGAAGGAAGCACGCTCCTGACTGAGGACTGGATAAACTCCACGCTGCTCTATAACAGGGATTTATCGGAATTAATCATTTCCGGAAGCAATGGTACGTTTATCAGTATATCAGGCGGTGAACCTTCATTGCTCATGGATAATTCCGTGCTGATGATATTATTGCCTCAAAACTGCAGAACCCAGAATATTGCAGTCTTCGACAAGAAGGAGTATGATGTAAGCACATTCTTAAAGACCGTATTACTGTGCAGTGACAATACACTGAAGCTGATAAATGAGGATTACATTGTAAAGGATATAGGTAATCTGGCTCCTGTTGAGATGGTATTCAACGCACGGGGTGAAAAGGACATAATGATAGGCAAGATGGTTATGTCCGGCGACGGCAATGAAATAATATATATCAGCAGTGAAAATGAACTGGTCAAGGTATCCGGCATATTACGAGGGGAACCCGAATATAAGGTTCTGTCCATGCTTGCCGATGATTTTGCCGTATCCGATGACTTAAAGCATATATATTTCTCATGGAA
The DNA here is from genome assembly GCA_002329645.1 of Lachnoclostridium sp. UBA1434. Classification (GTDB taxonomy): domain Bacteria; phylum Bacillota; class Clostridia; order Lachnospirales; family Lachnospiraceae; genus Mobilitalea. The sequence continues at coordinate 6,177 of DCTS01000114.1, forward strand.
TAATGAGCTCTTTTATATTAATAATAAAGGAGAGGGCATATTTATTGATGACAGTATAACCGATCTGGTTTCAAGCACCGATGCTACGGCCGTCTTTTACCGTAAAAAGCCTCAATTAAGGCATGGCCCGTTATATTGCAGCAGTGAGGGAAGTCCTGCCCGGAGAGTGACAGAAATAATTGAGGTCAGTGAAATATCGAAGAACGACAGGGCTTTAATGTTTTTTATGTATTCTGCGTCAAAAGCATACATGTATTATAACCCGAAAGGTGTCGACATCATTCCGCTGTTTAGTGATCTGAATGTCGGAAATTAATGCTTGCAATAATTGGTTTGGTTTGATATAATAATTATCGTGCTAAATGATGAGACTAATGTGGAGTGGGCGAAAGTCCACTCTTATGTTTTGTATATAGGGGTATTACCCCTGAAATGCCCGGGCTTTGCTTTGCCCTGCAAGGCTTAACCGGGGACTAATAAGCAGGAGCAAGCTCTTGCATGGAAAGGCAGTGATTAAGATGGCTAAGCATACAGATTATGAAAAAAGGACGGAGAAGCTGCTGGAACCGCTGCTTAAGAAGCACTCCTTTGAGCTTTACGATGTGGAATATGTTAAGGAAGGCGGCAGCTGTTATCTTAGGGTGTATATCGACAAGGAAAATGGTATCACCATCGACGATTGCGAGCTTGTAAGCAGGGCTTTGAGCGATATGCTGGATGAGGCGGATTTTATACCTGATTCCTATATCCTTGAGGTCAGCTCACCCGGACTTGGCAGGCAGCTTAAGAAGGATAAGCATTTTGACAAGTCCATTGGCGAAGAAGTTGAAATCAAGCTTTATAAGCCCCTTAACAAGAAAAAGGAATGGGTCGGGATATTGGAAGGATACAATGCCGATACCATTTCAATAAGGCTTGAAGATAATAGCGTAGTTGATTTTAAAAGAACCGATATAGCTATGATAAGGCTTACCTTTGATTTTTAATGAAAGTCCAAAAAACGATAAATATAATAGTAGGAGGATATTAAAGAATATGGACGCTAACAGGGAGTTGATTGATGCTCTAAACCAGATTGAAAGGGAAAAGGACATAAGCAAGGAGGTTTTGCTTGAAGCACTTGAGAATTCGCTGGTTGCGGCATGCAAGAATAATTTCGGCAGAGCAGATAATATAAGGGTAAATATTGACCGTGATACCGGAGAAGTTGGAGTATATGCCATGAAGGAAGTGGTTGAAACGGTTGTGGATCCGGTGTTGCAGATAAGCAGTGAACAGGCTGAAAAATTATACGGTAAATCTGAAATCGGGGATATCGTAAGCATCGAAATAACTCCTAAGAATTTTGGACGCATTGCTGCACAGAAAGCCAAGCAGGTAGTGGTTCAGAAGATACGTGAGGAAGAGAGAAAGGTGCTCTACCAGCAGTTTTTAGCCAAGGAAAGGGATATTGTAACCGGTATTGTACAGCGTTATAATGGCAATAACATACAAATCAACCTCGGCAAGGTGGATGCGATACTTAGCGAGAATGAGCAGGTAAGAACCGAGGTTTTCAAACCTACAGACAGGATTAAGCTATATGTCCTTGAGGTTAAGGACACCACCAAGGGGCCCAGGATATCCGTATCCAGGACTCATCCGGAGCTCGTAAAGCGTCTTTTTGAGGCAGAGGTTACCGAAATTCAGGACGGTACGGTGGAGATCATGAGCATTGCAAGGGAAGCCGGTTCCAGAACTAAGATGGCAGTATGGAGCAATAATCCTGATGTTGATCCTGTTGGAGCCTGCGTTGGCATGAACGGGGCAAGGGTGAATGCAATTGTCCGTGAGCTCAGAGATGAGAAGATAGATATTATAGAATGGAGCGCCGATCCCGCAAAGCTTATTGAGAATGCTCTCAGCCCGGCCAAGGTGGTATCGGTCACAGTTGATGAATATGAAAAGAGCGCAAGAGTGATTGTTCCTGATTATCAGCTTTCTCTTGCAATCGGCAAGGAAGGCCAGAATGCAAGACTTGCAGCAAAGCTTACAGGATATAAGATAGATATCAAGAGTGAATCACAAAGTTTTGGTTATTAAGGATGTGATGTAATGGCGAAGAAGTTACCGCTTAGAATGTGCACAGGCTGCGGTGAGATGAAGGTCAAGAAGGAAATGATAAGGGTGCTTAAGACTCCGGAAGGAGAGATAACAATAGACGCAACCGGCAAGAAGAACGGCAGGGGCGCCTATATCTGCAACAATCCTGATTGCCTTAAGAAGGCGGTTAAGTCAAAGGGCCTGGAACGTTCTCTCAAGGCTGTGATTCCGCCGGAGCTCCTGGAGTCACTTACAAAGGAGTTGGTATTGCATGAATCCGGCAGAAAAGAAGGTGTTTAGCCTGTTGGGAATAGCAATGAAATCAGGCAACATTGCAAGCGGTGAGTTCTCCACGGAGAAAGCGGTGAAGGAACACCGGGCGGCCCTTGTAATTGTGGCAGCCGATGCATCGGACAATACAAAGAAAATGTTTACCAATATGTGTACTTACTATAAAGTGCCAATATGCTTTTTGGGTGATAAAACCGGTCTGGGGCATGCAATTGGTAAAGAGTACAGGGCTTCTATGGCCGTACTTGATAAAGGCTTGGCAGATGCAATTATGACGCAACTAAAAATGAAGTAGGAGATTTACGGAGGTAGTAAGTATGGCAAAATTGAAGATTTTTGAACTTAAGAACATAATAAATGAGCAGGCCAGGCTGAAGCTTGAAAGTAAGGATATACAGGATTTTCTGGAGACCAGATTCGGTGTCAAAAAGACACATAGCAGTAATCTGGAGGATAATGAAGTCCGGGCTGTGAAGGAGCATTTCATAAAAGCAACATCAGGTGCTTCGGCAGCACCGGCAGATAAATCAAAAGCATCAACGGTTGCTAAAGCAACAGCTGCAAAATCAGCAGATGTAGCTTCGGCAAAACCGGCAGACGGTACGGTAAGGCCTGCGCAAGGAGCAGCAAGGATGCCCGGAGCAAAATCAGCAGATGTCGCTTCATCAAGACCTGCAGGCGCAGCGGCAAGACCTGTAGGCCAAGGGGCAAGGATGCCCGGCTCAGAAGGCAAAACCGGAGTTCCAACAGGTACTGCAAGACCGGTAGGCGGTACGGCACGGCCGGTAGGCGGAGCGACAAGGATGCCGGGCTCAGAAGCAAGACCGGTAGGCGGTACTGCAAGACCGGTAGGCGGAGTGCCCAGGATGCCCGGCTCAGAAGCAAGACCGGTAGGCGGTACTGCAAGACCGGCAGGCGGAGCGGCACGGCCGGTAGGAGGAGTACCCAGGATGCCGGGCTCAGAGACAAGACCTGCAGGTGGTGCGGCACGAATGCCGGGATCAAAGGCAGCAGATGCTGCGTCGGCGAAACCGACAGGCCAGGCAGCGGCACAAAAGCCGCAGGCTGGACAAAAATCTCAAAAGCATGGCTCAAGAAGCAGTTCATCTTCGCATAACGGAGTATGGCAAAGGCCAATAAGTGAAAGACACTTGGGATTGCCGACTACAAAGCCGGCAGCTTCAGATAGTACTGTACCTTCGGGTGCAGGCACAACACAAATAGGAGAAACAGGGCAGGTTACGGATAAGAGAATGACAGCAGAATTATTAAAGACAGATGAAAAGACAGCAGTCGATGCTGCATCAAAGGCAGCTGCTGATGCAGCAGTAAAACAGGAAACAATAAGTCAGAAGAAAGATACAGATGATAACATTAAGCCGGCTGCTTTTACAGAAACACCTGAGAAAGCAGCAACCGACAGCGTAGATGTAAAGGAAAAGGATCAAAAGGATAGCGTCGCAAAACAGACTGCTGCAAAACAGGCGGACGCAAGCGCCCAGGCTCAAAAGCCGCAGACTCGCCAGCCAGATAGCGCTGCACAGGCTCGAAAGCAGGAGGACACTGTACAGACTCGTCAGCGTGACGGCGGGGCTCAGACTCGTCAGCGTGACGGCGGGGCTCAGAGTCGTCAGCGTGACGGCGGGGCCCAGACTCGTCAGCATGACGGCGGGGCTCAGAGTCGTCAGCGTGACGGTGCATCTCAGAGTCGTCAGCGTGATAGCGGTACGCAGGCTCGTCAACGGGATAACTCTTCGCAGGCTCGAAGGCAGACAGGGGACACAAGGCGATCGGAGGATGGCCGCCAGAGGGGTTATCATGATCAGAGATCCTCTGCTCAGCAGGGTAATACCCGTACCGGTGCAGACAGCCAGGGCAGACAGAGGCCTTATAATCAGGATCGTACGCAAGGAAGACCTGCTCAGGACGGTCAGAGACCCTATGGCCAGCGTCAGGGTGATTTTTCAAGGGATAGGCAGGGCGACCGTTCAAGAGACAGGCAGGGTGACAGACAGGGTGCCGCCAGGACAGGCGGATTTATGCCCAAAGGCTTTGAAATATTCAAGAAGGATGAGGATGACAGGCCTGCATATCAGAAGCAGGGGAGAAAAAGCGGCCCTGGTCAGCGCGGACCAAGTGACCGCAAGAATTTTGACCAGCAAATTCTTGAACAAAAGGTTGCCGAAAAGAACGATTTCAACAACAGGAGAAGTCGTGACAGAGTCAACAAGGATAAGCTATACAAGGAAAAGGGAAGCCTGAAGGAGATTCAGGAGGAAGAGAAGACCATCAGCAAGCTGATGCCGAAGAAGGGTCAGTTTATAAAACCGAAGCCGGTTGAACCCAAGCCCGAAGAAGAAATCAAGGTAATAACCATACCGGAGACAATTACTATAAAGCATCTTGCAGAAAAGATGAAGATGCCGTCAGGCGCTTTGGTTAAGAAGCTGTTCCTCGAAGGCAAGATGGTATCCATAAATCAGGAGATAACATATGAAGAGGCTGAAGAAATAGCTCTGGAGTTTGAGATTATCTGTGAAAGGGAAGTAAAGGTTAACGAGATTGAAGTATTGCTGAAGGATGATGAGGATGATCCGGCAACACTCGTAAAGCGTCCCCCGGTGGTATGCGTTATGGGTCATGTTGACCACGGAAAGACCTCTCTGCTGGATGCAATCCGTGAAACCAATGTAACCGCAAGGGAAGCCGGCGGCATTACGCAGCATATCGGTGCATATACTGTGGATATCAACGGCGAGCAGATAACCTTCCTGGATACACCCGGACATGAGGCCTTTACCTCAATGCGTATGAGGGGAGCACAGGCTACGGATATAGCAATATTGGTTGTTGCTGCAGATGACGGTGTAATGCCCCAGACTATTGAAGCCATCAGCCATGCCAAAGCCGCAGGCGTACAGATAATAGTGGCCGTCAACAAGATTGACAAACCAAGCGCCAATGTGGAGCGTGTTAAGCAGGAGCTTACCGAATACGGCCTTATAGCCGAGGATTGGGGCGGTGATACCATATTTGCTCCGGTTTCCGCACATACAAAGGAAGGCATTGAGCATCTTCTGGAAATGATTATTCTTGCATCCGAGATGCTGGAGCTTAAGGCCAATCCCAACCGCAAGGCAAGAGGCCTGATTATAGAGGCGGAGCTTGATAAGGGCCGCGGACCTGTTGCAACAATCCTTGTACAAAAGGGTACTCTTCGTGTGGGTGATAATCTGGCTGTAGGTTCAACCTTCGGCAAGGTACGCGCCATGATGGATGATAAGGGCAGAAAGCTTAAGGAGGCAACTCCTTCTACACCTGTAGAAATACTTGGGCTTAATGGCGTCCCGAATGTGGGTGAGATATTTGTCGCGACCGAGAGTGAGAAGGAAGCCAGAACAATAGCGGAAGCTTATATTTCACAAGGCAAGGAAAGGCTTATTGCAGACACGAAGACCAAGCTCTCCCTTGACGGGCTGTTTTCACAGATTCAGGCAGGCAATATTAAGGAGCTTAACCTTATAGTTAAGGCAGACGTCCAGGGCTCCGTGGAAGCCATGAAGCAGAGTTTGTTGAAGCTGTCCAATGAAGAGGTTGCAGTTCGGGTACTTCATGGAGGCGTTGGAGCAATCAATGAATCCGATGTCATACTTGCAAGCACCTCCAACGCAATTATAATAGGATTTAACGTAAAGCCCGACAATATTGCCAAGGAAACTGCCGATCGTGAAAAAATAGACATTAAGCTGTATAAGGTTATATATAATGCCATAAATGATATTGAAGCTGCAATGAAGGGTATGCTGGATCCCGTCTATGAGGAGAAGGTTATAGGCCATGCCGAAGTGCGCCAGACCTTCAAGGCATCCGGAATCGGCACAATAGCAGGCTCATATGTAACAGACGGCAGGATACTGAGGGGCTGCAAGTCCAGAATTTTCAGGGGCAAATCCTTGATCTACGAAGGTTCACTGGCTTCCCTGAAAAGATTCCAGGATGATGTTAAGGAAGTAGCCTCAGGCTTTGAATGCGGACTTGTATTTAATAATTTTAACGATATAGCAGAAGGCGATAAGGTTGAGCTGTATATGATGGTTGAGGTACCCCGCTAATCGCAGCAGTGCTGTAACGCTCGAAATATGGTATATGAACATCCGGACCTGTATATATTAATATGTACTGTCAGGCTTCGGCCGGTAGATTTAAGTTTACCGGCCTGTGCCATATTGGCGGAAAGAAAGGTATAGGTGATTATATGAGGAAGAACAGTTATAAAAACACCGTAATAAATGTTGAAGTCAAAAAGGAGCTCAGCAATCTGATAAGCAGGGAGATCAAGGATCCCAGAATTAATCCGATGACCTCCGTTGTATCGGTTGATGTTGCAGCCGATTTAAAGACGGCCAAGGTATATATAAGCGTATTGGGTGACGAGGAAGCCAAGGCATCAACGCTTGCGGGGTTAAAAAGTGCTGCTTCCTTTATGCGCGGACAGCTTGCTAAAACGCTGAACTTAAGAAATACGCCGGAATTGAATTTTATTCTTGACAATTCCATCGAATACGGGGTGCACATTTCTAAGCTGATAGATGAGGTAAATGAAAGGGATCAGAATAAATAATGGGTATATTTTCAGATAACGAAATTAACTCAATATTGGCAGAAGCAAAAAAAGTAGCCATAGCAGGCCATGTAAGCCCCGACGGTGACTGCGTGGGCTCCTGCATGGCTTTTTACCATTATCTTAAGGATAATGCGGGAGAGCTTGGAATAGAACAGATTGACGTATATCTGGAGCCCTTCGGCAGCAGCTTCAATGTTCTTGAGGGTATTGATGAAATAAAGCATTCATGTGATGCGGATACCGTATATGATGTATTTGTTTCATTGGATTGCTCAAGTCTGGACAGGCTTGGCAAGGCGGTAAAGTATTTCAATACGGCCCGTTATACGGTTAATATAGACCATCATATCAGCAACATCGGGTTTGCAGGATATAACCATGTTATAAGCAATGCTTCCTCAACCTGCGAGGTGTTGTTTGATTTGCTTGATGAATCGCGGATTAATAAGGAGATTGCCAGAGCTTTATATGTCGGCATAATAAATGATACCGGCGTGTTCAAGCATGCCAGCACATCCGGAAAGACAATGCTGGCTGCCGCTAAGCTGATGGACAAGGGGATAGATTTTACCGGCCTTATCGATGAGACCATCCTTGGCAGGACCCATCTGCAGAACCAGCTGCTGGGAAGATGCCTTATGGAGAGCAGGCTTATATTGAACGGGAAGGTAATTATATCCTGCTTAAGCCTCAGCGTACTGCAGTTTTACGGAGCAGACCATTCGGATCTGGACGGCATAATTGATCAGCTCAGATCCACCAAGGGCACTCAGGTTGCAATCTTCATATATGAGAAGGAACCCGAGGTTTACAAGGTAAGCTTAAGGGCCAACGGAAATGCAGACGTCAGAAGAGTTGCAGAAGCCTTCGGAGGCGGAGGGCATATAAGAGCGGCAGGCTGTACCATCCGGGGAACACTGGATGAGATAACCGATAGGCTCATTATGCAAATCAAAGACGAGCTTATGGACTGAGATACCCGGATAGAAGGCTTTATATGGCAGGAGCATTTTAAGAATGTAATGATAGGGGCGCAATTATCTTGTATAACGAGGTACTGTATAACGGGATAATTAATATATATAAGGAAAAAGGCTTTACCTCACATGACGCCGTGGCAAAGCTGCGAGGTATCCTGAAAATGAAGAGAATAGGGCATACCGGCACCCTGGACCCTGAGGCCGAGGGGGTTCTTCCTATTTGCTTAGGAAAGGCAACAAAGCTTGCCGATATGATGACCGATACGGATAAGACCTACGATGCTGTTTTAAAGCTGGGGATAACAACGAACACACAGGACATGACAGGCCATATCCTGAAGGAATCGGAGGTTAAAACAGGACTTTCCGATCTGGAAGCAGTAATAAATAGGTATATCGGAAGCTATGACCAGCTTCCGCCCATGTACTCTGCAATCAGGGTAAACGGCAAGAGGCTTTATGAGCTTGCAAGGCAGGGTATGGAGGTTGAGCGCAAGACAAGAAGGGTTCAAATCAGGGATATAAGGATTATGTCTTATTCAGAAGCGGAGCATGAAGCCAGGCTGATAGTTGACTGCTCCAAGGGAACATATATCAGGACACTGCTGCATGATATTGGCGAGGATCTGGGATGCGGCGGAGCAATGAAGAGCCTTGTCAGGGTAAGAGCAGGGAGCTTTACCCTATCGGATGCCCTGAAGCTTTCGGATGTACAAAGATTGCACATGGAAGGCGGCCTTGACAAATATATCAAGCCAATAGAGGACATGTTCCCGGATTATCCATGCATATATGTATCTCCTGAGTGGGACAGGATTGTCCATAACGGGAATCTTGTTAAGAGAAGCAGTATAGGCAGTGTTGAAATACCCGGTTCGGATGGACAGCAGACCGGGGCTTTACTTTTGAATATGGCAGCTTCAGGCCGGGTTAATCTTGTAAAAATGTATGATTCCGGCGAGAGCTTTATAGGGATATATAAATACGATCATGCATCGTCGGGCTTTAAGCCGGTTAAGATGTTCATATGAACTGTCAAGACAAGATGATGACGGCAAAAATAAACGTTTTTATTGATCCCAGGATGAAATGATTATAAGGATATACTGGTTTCTTGGAGGACACTATGGAATATATAACCGGAAGTACTGATTTTAAGCTGGAAAGCAGTGCGGTTACATTAGGTAAATTTGACGGCATCCATCTGGGTCACAGGTATCTTATTGAGCAGGTGGTTTCATATAGGGATAAAGGCTTAAGGCCGGTAGTATTCAGTCTTATTGCCAATAAGGGTATGAAGCATATATATACTGAGCAAGAGAAGCGTATAATTCTTGAAGCTTGCGGAGTGGATACCCTGGTTTCCTGTCCCTTTACTGATGATATTAGGAACATGGAGCCTGAGGAGTTTATAAGGGATGTCCTGGCAGAAAAACTGGATGTCAGGATAATTGTTGTAGGTGAAGACTTCCGTTTTGGCAGGAACCGCAGGGGAGATGCTTCAATGCTTAAGTCTTATGCGGACAAATACGGATATAAGGTCATAGCCTGCACAAAGAAAAGAATAAAGGGCAGGATTGTAAGCAGTTCATCCGTAAGGGCGGAGCTTGAAAAGGGCAATGTTGAGGCTGCAAATGCAATGCTTGGCATGCCGTATTCGATCTACGGAAAGGTCATGCATGGCAGGAAAATAGGCAGGACCCTGGGAATGCCCACAGTAAATCTGCTGCCGCCGCAGGAAAAGCTTTTGCCGATATCCGGTGTTTATGCATCGGTGATATATGCAGAGGGAGGCATATATGAGGGAGTAACCAATATAGGGTACAAGCCTTCGGTGGGCGCAGAGAAGCAGATCGGAGCCGAGACCTTTATGTTTGATTACGATAAAGAGCTGTATGGCGAAGATATCAAGGTGGAGCTGCATTCATTCCACAGGCCGGAATACAGGTTTGCATCCATGGAGGAGCTGAAGTCGGCCATGCATGCTGATATTGATTATGCCAGGAAGTATTTCAAGTCAAAGTCTGTAAGATGAAGCCGGTTAATGTAGGCAGCATGCTGTGATATCGGAAAGGATATTATCAATCCGTGCCATACGGTGATATCGGAAAGTATATATTCTATGCCATACAGTGATATCGGAAAGTATATATTCTATGCCATACGGTGATACCGGAAAGTATATTCAATGCCATACGGGGATAATGGCATAGCTATTATGGAGTATATTAATAATTATATACATAACAAGTTTAAGGGGGATCTTTTTAATGTTATCAGTTATGGGAGTGACTAAAAAGTACGGCAAGGTGGTTGCTAATAGTGACGTAAGCTTTGATGTAAAGCCGGGGGAGATATCCATTCTCCTTGGTCCGAACGGAGCAGGCAAGTCTACAATAATTAAATGTATAGCAGGCCTGCTGAAATTCAGCGGCAATATTTACATCAACGGTTACAAGAATAAGTCTTTGGAAGCAAAAAGGGAGCTTGGATATATTCCGGAGATTCCGGCTTTGTATGAGATGCTGACGGTCTGGGAGCACCTTGAGTTCATAGCTTGCGCATATTCTCTCAAGGATTGGAAGGAAAGCGCCGAGCAGCTGCTTGAGAGATTTGAGCTTACCGATAAGAAGAAGAAGCTTGGAAGTGAGCTTTCCAAGGGCATGCAGCAGAAGCTCAGCATATGCTGCGGTATCATCACAAATCCTTCGGTTATACTTCTGGATGAGCCTATGGTTGGCCTGGATCCGCATGCAATTAAGGAATTAAAAAATCTGATAGTGGAAAGAAGAAATGCAGGCAATGCAATACTTATCAGCACTCATATGCTGGACAGCGTGGAGGATTTCTGGGAC
>DCTS01000114.1:17013-24159 GCA_002329645.1 Lachnoclostridium sp. UBA1434
GAACCGAAGAGGATCTGGAGACACTTTATTTTGCCATAACCGAGGGAAATAAGAACAGGACGGAAGGGGAGGCATAATATGCGGGCTTTATCATATCTGGTTATTAAAAGATTTAAGAATTGGGTCCTGACACTTAAGAGGAAGCCTGCTTTTCTTGTACTGTACGGATTCGTGTTCCTGATGATAGCAGGCTCCTTAATTGCCATGATGATAGCAAATAAGGGAGAAGCAATAATCGCCACAGGTGATGAGAGAATAGTCTTTTTTATACTGGCTGCACTTTCATTGTTGTATCTGATACTTTTTATTGTTTCGGGATTATCAACCGGTGCAACCCTGTTCACCATGCCCGATGTGGGTTTATTGTTTGTTGCTCCGATTTCGCCCAAGAAGATATTGCTGTACGGGCTGCTGAGCTCCATGGGCAAAGCCATGCTTGGTTCTGTTTTTATTATTTACCAGGCTACCAACTTAAAGGTTAATTTTAACTACGGCTTTAAGGTAATATTTTGGCTGTTCATAATATATGCAATAATGACATTATTTTCCCAGCTGCTTTCAATTGCCGTTTACATTTTTACAAATCAGAGGCCGAACAGGAAAAGGCTTGTGAAAGCTATAATGTATACCTTTGTGGGAGGACTTGCGCTGGCACTCCTGCTGACACAGAGACAGCAGGGAGTAAACTTATTTAAGGCTGCCCTTCATATGATAAACAGCGAGTGGTTTGGATATATACCTGTAACCGGCTGGGCCGTAATGTTCTTTAAGGGGGTTACAGGCGGACTGCTTGCACCCATGCTGGTGTCCCTTGGGTTCTTCTTTGTGATCAGCATTCTGATAATCCTGCTTCTGACCTTTAACGAAGCTGATTATTACGAGGATGTGCTTGTTTCGACGGAAATGCAATTTGCACGAGTACAGGCTGCCAGGGAAGGAAGAAGTATGATACCCGGGAATGTCCTCAAAAAAATCAAGGCCAGGGATCTTAAATTCGGCTATATAAAAGGAACCGGGGCGGTTTCCCTGGCTAACAGGCATCTCCTTGAGGTGAGACGAGGCAGCAGGTTTATGTTTATAGATGCATATACGGTTATAGCATCAATAGCCTGCGGAATAGCCGGCTACTATATAAAGGGTAATCCTTCCGGCGGTTATATTGTACTGGGAGTTGCCGTATACATACAGTATTTTTTCATAACTCTGGGCAAGCTCAAGCAGGAGCTTAGCAAGCACTTTATATACTTAATACCTGATGTATCCTTTAAGAAGGTGTTTTGGGGTTCCTTATCCTCACTGCTTAAGCCGCTTGTTGATGGAATATTCATGTTCCTGATATTTGCGGTAATGGGAGGAGCAGATGTACTGACCAGCATATTCCTGGGAATATCCTATGCCGCAAGCGGCATTGTGTTTGTGGGATTTACTCTTATAATCCAGAGGCTTATAGGAGGACAGCCAAACAAGCTGGTTCAGTCTTTAATTACTCTGGGTATCTTTTTTATCGTTATCGTACCCATAGTAGCAGTAACAATTATAGTCGGCTATTGTCTGCCCGAACCGCTAAAGTTCCTCACAATGCTTCCCTATATCATATATTGTTTACTATTTGCATTACTGCTCATATTCTTAAGCAAAGACATGTTTGATAAGATGGAATACAATATGAGATAGCGGTTGATTATTGGCTGAGACAGAGGATGATCTATTAATCGTGATGGCAGTTGATTAATTGACTTGGATAGAGGATGATTTTATTGACTGTATTGACTGATTATGGTAGCATGAACTTATAAAAAGCATATGGAGGGTGGTATTTATGGAAAAATTCTATGATAAGAAAAACCTTGGAATTCCGGTTCTGATCCTTAATGTTATTGCTTATCTTACAGGTTATTTGCTAATCCTAAAGCTGGAAGCCGGGCTGATTGCTGCAGTTATATTTGCTGCAATCGTATTTGGTTTACAGTTTGACGATACTGTCAAAAGCGCAGTTAAGCAATCCTATGCTATCGCATTGTTAGCCAGACTTGTTTACATGGGTTTTGATCTGCTCGATTATTTTAATTCTCTTCTTTCACCGCCGCAGTATAATCTGAACAATATATTTGAAGACGGGCTGGATGGCTTGAAGGATTTCTTTGCCATAGGCATGTATGGACCGAGATTGTTCCAGCGTATACTTGCCGGTATAAGCTTCTACGGGAAACTGATCGTAAGCATAGCGCTTGGAGTAGTATTTTTCATCTTTATATTGCAGGCCTTCAGGGGCAAGGAACTGAAGTTCAGGTTTATCTCCGTTATTCTGGGCGATATACCAAGAAAGGCTCCGGCATATAAGCCACCTACAGCTCCTCAGACCCCTCCTATGCAGAATACGTATGCGCAGCCGCAGCCGCAGGCACCTCAGGCACCAGCTCAGCCCCAGGGTCCGGCAGAACAACGTTCAGAGGCAGCACAGGTTAAGTATTGCCATCACTGCGGCAAGGCCAACTCGCAAAATGCTTTATTCTGTGCATCATGCGGAACCAAGCTTTAAGTAATTAATAAAAATTAACTGTTTACAATAGGGATATATTGTGTTAATATACCTAGTGCAGCAGTTCAGCCGATACTCGGATTTAGGATACTCCGACCTATTCTTAGTATCCGGCGGTTTATAATAAAGGAGGATTTACAATGATAAGTAAGGAAAAGAAACAGGAAATTATTAAACAGTACGGCAGGACACCTGAAGATACAGGTTCGCCTGAGGTACAGATAGCTCTTTTAACCGAAAGGATTATTGAGCTTACTGAGCATCTTAAGAAGAACAAGAAGGATCACCATTCAAGGAGAGGCCTTCTCAAGATGGTTGGACAAAGACGCGGATTACTTGAGTATCTGAAAAGAAGCGACATTAGCAGATACCGTGAGCTGATAGACCGTTTAGGTTTAAGAAAGTAACAGTCATCAAGATTATTTTGAAGCTGTCCCATTTTGAAAGCAATGCTAAAATGGGGCAGCTTTTGCATAGCATAAAATCGAGACTAAAGGAGCAGACTTATGCGAATTAACGGACACGGCACAACTGATGGAACCGGACACATAATAAAGCGCAGCAAATTGATAAGCGCGGCAAATACCGTCAAAGGAATGCTGCAGGATAAAAGCTTCATAAGAAAAACATTTACGATAACCATACCTATAGCATTACAGAATCTCCTGAATAATGTGCTGAACCTTGTGGATACGGTAATGATCGGACAGCTGGGAGAGACAAGCATAGCTGCCGTGGGCCTTGCAAATAAAGTGTTTTTTATTTTTTCACTTCTTATGTTTGGAGTCAGCAGCGGCTCAAGCGTTTTGGCATCACAATACTGGGGCAAGAAGGAGCTTGTTAATATCAGGAGAGTACTTGGAATATCGCTTTTAATCGGTATTACGGGGTCTCTGCTGTTTTTTATACCGTCAGTGGCGGCTCCCGGCCTTGTCATGCGGATATTTACGCCGCAGAAGGCTACTATTGAGGAAGGAATTAAGTATCTTTCTATAATAGCCTTCAGCTATCCGCTTACCGCCATCACCAATGTGTATGTGGCTATCCTAAGAAGCATGAATTATGTCAAGCTTCCCGTAGCAATTACATCCATATCCATAATTGTAAATGTAGTGCTGAATTATTCCCTGATATTCGGCCATTTCGGCTTCCCGGAAATGGGTGTTGCAGGCGCGGCGCTGGCTACGGTCATTGCCAGGATAACGGAGTGTGTGTGCCTTCTGTTAATCATTTACCTGCATAAGGCAGGGGACGGCAAGGTGGGTGATTTTATCCACCTGAAATGCAGGAAAGCCCTGCAGCAGGGTGAAAGGTTCTTCAGCAAGGTCTTTGTCGGCAAATACATAAAAACCGCATCACCGGTAATTATTAATGAATTCATGTGGGGCTTCGGCGTCACAATGTATTCACTTGTATACGGAAGAATGGGTGATGGAGCGACTGCCGCCATAACAATATCGAACACCGTGGAACAGGTGGCTTTGGTATTCTTCTTTGGGGTATGCAGCGCCGCCGCAGTAATACTTGGCAATGAGCTTGGCGCAAATGAGCTTGAAAAGGCGGAAAGGCATGCCTCCTACTATATCGTACTGCAAATATTCCTTACACTTGTGGGAGCCGCGGCAGTTTTCCTATTGAGGGACGTATTTACTTCATGGTTCGGGGTAAGTAATAGCGTTCATAGGGATACAAACCTCTGCCTTATGGTATTTTCCTTATATATGGTTCCCAGGATGCTCAACGCCCTGTTTATAGTTGCAATATTAAGAAGCGGCGGGGATACCAGAGCGGCTCTGTTTTTGGATGTGAGCGCCGTATGGTTTATCGGAATTCCTATGGCGGTGCTGGGAGGACTTTTCCTAAAGCTTCCGATATATATAGTTTATGCCATGATTTTGACCGAAGAATTCTATAAGCTCACATTTTCAATACTCAGGTATAAAAAGAAGAAATGGCTTAAGAATATTGTAGCATGATTTTTCTATAATACCCATGTGCAAGCCCTCAGGCCCCTGCCCGTGATAAACATTAGAATATATTATGTGACACAATAGCCCTGCAGACTTCATATGATATATTAGTTTGCTAAAACCGGCAAACACATATGATCATATTGAAAAGGATGGGATATATGGGCTATAACAGGAGTAATTACCAGGGCGCTTATGGCAATTCCCAAAATGAGTGTCAGAAGCATGTCCATGAGATACAGGGAAGCGTAAAAACCGCAGACGACCACCAGCATCGTTTCTGCACGGTTTCAGGCGAAGCAATTCCCTATGGCAATCATGACCATATCCATGAAGTGGCTTTCAGAACAGATACCTATGATGACCATTACCATGAATTTAAAGGTAAAACAGGTTGTGCGGTACCGGTTGGAGATTGCGACAGGCATGTGCATTATCTCGAATCCGTAACCAGTACGGACGACGGTCACAGGCACAGATTTGAATGTGCGACTCTTATTGAGGATCCGACAGGTGAAGACAAGGGGAGGAGAGGCTATGGCAAAGATGACAGGTATTAGGAAGACAGCCAAAACAATAAAGCGCTGCAGAAAAAAGGCGCTAAAGGGTTTACGAAACAGAAAGGAAAGGATGCAAAAGGGAATTAGGCGCAGATTGCGCTAAACCATATAAGGATGCAAATGCGATATGATTTCCCTGAATATAGCGTGAAAATATATCGCAACAGGGGTTGCTGCAAAATCAAATTACTATATTGAAAGAAAGGCAATTGCTTCCCGTAATGCACTGTGAGGGGAGTGGTTGCCATTTCTATATATCATATCTGTTATTATGCAGCAGACAATCATGATAATGAGTCTCACCACAATCAATGAAAATTGAAGATACGTTCTCAGGACAGCTTCTTACATGCAATTAATATATTAGCGAAAGATTTATATAAGAAAACTTCATATGCGAAAGTGCTTCATACGAAAGTATTGTTATCAATTCTTACAACAAGAAATTTATTCTGGCATATTGGAAATAATAATGATATAATAATAAAGTTAAAGTATGGGAGGACATCCCGAGACTTCTGAAAAGGTTACCGGATATTGCTTCGGCAGCTTTTTCAGTGGTTTCGGTGCCTCCAGCTTTGACAATAAATCAAAAAGGAGAACTGAATATGTACAAAAGCTATTCGATGGACCTTGCCGGCAGAACACTTACAGTGGAGATCGGCAGGGTAGCTGCACAGGCAAATGGTGCAGCATTGATGCATTATGGCGATACAGTGGTACTATCAACGGCCACGGCATCTGACAAGCCAAGGGAGGGAATAGATTTCTTCCCGTTAAGCGTTGAATATGAGGAGAAGCTTTATGCCGTGGGTAAAATTCCGGGTGGTTTTATTAAGAGGGAAGGTAAGCCTTCCGAGAACGCCATACTTACCTCCCGTGTAATCGACCGTCCCATGAGACCTCTCTTCCCTAAGGATTATCGCAATGATGTAACTATCAATAACCTGGTACTTTGCGTGGACCAGAACTGTTCACCGGAGCTTACGGCGATGATTGGTTCCTCAATTGCAACCAGTATATCCGACATTCCCTTTGACGGGCCGACAGCTTCCACTATGGTAGGCCTTGTGGATGGCAAGTTCGTATTTAACCCGACTTCGGAGCAAAGGGAAAAATCGGACCTGGCCCTTACCGTGGCTTCCACCAGGGAAAAGGTTATTATGATTGAAGCAGGAGCCAATGAGGTTCCTGAGGATATTATGCTTGAGGCAATATTTGCCGCACACGAGCTGAACATTCAAATTATAGCTTTTATAGACAGGATCGTTGAAGAATGCGGCAAGCCAAAGCACGATTATACCCATGTTGATACTCCCGACGAGCTTTATGAGGATATGGTAAGCTTTATTACGCCTGAAGCTATGGAGCAGGCAGTTTTCACAGATGTGAAACAGGTCAGGGAAGCTAATTTAAAGGAGATCATGGATAAGCTGACGGAAAGGTATGAGCAGGATCATCCGGATTGGATTCCGTTATTGCCCGATGCCATCTACAAGTTTGAGAAGAAAACCGTTCGCAAGATGATACTTAAGGATAGTAAGCGTCCTGACGGCAGAAGTATGACTGAGATAAGGAAGCTTTCGGCCGAGATAGACATCCTGCCGAGAACCCACGGATCGGGCATGTTCACTCGCGGGCAGACCCAGGTGTTGACTGTTACTACGCTTGGAGCTCTTGCAGAGACACAGAGGCTGGATGGAATTGACGAAAACGAAACAGGCAAAAGATATATGCACCATTATAATTTCCCTTCCTATTCCGTTGGCGAAACCAAGCCTTCAAGAGGTCCGGGAAGACGTGAGATTGGACATGGCGCACTTGCAGAAAGGGCTCTGCTCCCGGTTCTGCCTCCCGAGGATGATTTTCCTTATGCAATCCGTACCGTATCGGAGGTACTTGAAAGCAACGGCTCAACCTCCCAGGGCTCGGTATGCGCATCCACCCTGTCACTGATGGCTGCGGGTGTTCCCATAAAGGCAATGGTTGCCGGTATATCGGTAGGCCTTGTAACGGGGGACAGTGACGACGATTATGTCTTACTGACAGATATACAGGGAATTGAGGATTTCTTCGG
>DCTS01000114.1:24209-30086 GCA_002329645.1 Lachnoclostridium sp. UBA1434
ATCGAAAAAGCCCTTTACAGAACCAGGGAAGCCAGAATATATATCCTGGACAATGTAATGGCTCCGGTTATTTCACAGCCCAGACCTGAGGTTGGGCCCTATGCTCCCAAGATTGTTCAGATCAGAATTGATCCTTCCAAGATTGGCGATGTTGTCGGACAAAGAGGCAAGACCATCAATGCAATCATTGAACAGACCGGTGTTAAGATTGATATTACAGATGACGGCGCCGTATCCGTATGCGGCCTTGATAAGGAAAGCATACAAAGGGCTGTTGAATTAATTCAGGTGATTGTATCTGAGTTTGAGGAAGGCAAGGAGTATGTGGGCAAGGTCATCAGTATCAAGGAGTTCGGAGCATTCCTGGAATTTGCACCGGGCAAGGAAGGACTTGTTCATATTTCCAAGATTGCAAAGCACAGGGTACAGCATGTAGAGGATGTCCTGACCCTTGGCGATGTGGTCAAGGTTGTATGCCTTGGACAGGATAAGATGGGAAGAGTAAGCTTCAGCATCAAGGATGTCAAGTAAGGCCTGGTATTCTGGTGACAAGTAAAGTTAAATAATAAAGTAATAATATTCTGCAGGAGGTCATATAGTCATGTCTTCCTGCAGTTTTTGTATGCAAAACCAAGTTGTAAACTGCGGATATATAGTAATATGGCTGATACGAAATATGTCCTATATGGAATAATTATATGCAAGTTTGTCCAATTAGATAAATTAGCATATATTTATACAGAAATAAAACGACTAAAAATTCATTAATATACTTTATATATATGGATAAATACCTTTAATCATGGTAATATTAATATCCAATGTAAAATTATTACAAATACCAGATTATAAGGGGAACCCTATGAACAAATCAGGAAATAAAAGAAGGATCAGAAGGATTATTGCCGCAATACTGCTTAGTATAACAGGTGTGCTGCTGGTTTTAGCAGTTGGCGCATATTTGTATATCCATAGCTTTATAAATAAGATGAAGCTTGTAGATCTGCCGGAGGGAGAGGACATATATGCCTATGGTGCCGGCAGTGATATGGAGGATACTGCAGAATATGAAGGTCTGATGGCATCTGATAACAGCCTGCAGAATGGCGATTACAATTCCGGGGAAGATATGAATTGTGAAATAGAAGATGGCGTGCAATCTAATGCATTTTCCGGCGCAGGTTATGCAGATGATTCCGCATCAAATTCTATTTCTAATTTTTCATTAGATTCTGCAGCTGATATTGACGGGAATGAAAACGAAGCTTACGCTTCCGATGCGGAAATAGCTCTGCTTGAGGATAAGATAAGAAGGAACGCAGCGGATGCCGGTTCATTATTTTCTGACGATAAGGATGTATTAAATATTCTGCTGATAGGCAGCGATTCCAGAAGCAGGTCGAAAAGAGGGCTTTCCGACTCTATGATTCTGTTATCCATCAACAGAGACAAGAAAAGAATAGTTGCAACCTCCCTGTTAAGAGATATTTATCTTGAAATAGCCGACAACAACTATAATCGTCTGAATACAGCCTATGCCTCAGGAGGCGCCGGGCTTCTGATGGATACTATAGAGAAAAACTTCAAGGTTAAGGTAGATAAATATATAGGGATTGATTTTTATGCATTTATAGATGTGATAGATGCTATTGGCGGTATTACGCTTAATATAACCAGTAAAGAAATTCCGGTTATCAATGGGTATATAGACGAGCTTAATAAGCTGTTGGGGGATGACAAGGGAGAGGATTATATATATGAAGCAGGTGAGCAGTATGTTAACGGCAAGCAGGCGTTGGGATATTCGCGAGTCAGATATATTGGTACAGATTTCGGAAGGACAAAGAGGCAAAGAAGGGTTCTGGAGCTGATTTATGAAAAGATTAAAAAGCTTAAAATGACTGAGCTAAATAAACTGCTTGACGTTTTTCTGCCAAAGGTTACCACAAATTTTAAGGAATCTGAGATACTTTTCCAGCTTTTTAAGCTTCCGGATTATTTAAAATATGATTTTGAACAACTGTGCATACCTGTTGAAGGAAGCTATAAGAATATGAGAATAAGGGGTATGGCGGTACTCGGAATAGATTTTGAGAAAAATATCAGCGAGCTCTATAAGAAAGTATATTTGACAGACTAATACAGATGATGTATCATGTTGCTTATGACATTGCGACAAAGATTGTTAATTATAATACTCGTAATATTTATATATAGCTCTGCTTAAGGTTATGAAGGCGAGGATGTGTAATGAGAAAACGTTTAGTATCACTGCTGCTGTTAATTTCATTATGTTTTTCAATGCTAGCTTCAAGCATAGCTTATGCTGCTGAGCCTGTAACTGACGAAGCAGGCATTACTTCTCAGGACACAGGTTCTGTACAAGAGCAACAATTCAGCCCATGGGCAGTTAAAGATCTTTTAGTTGGTGATACTTATGGGATTTACCCTATGTCATGGTATGAGAAGAGCGAGGGTATTACATCTCCTATCAGGAGTGCACAGCTCAGGGTTCTTCTGGCAGGAATAAGGAATAAGCTTATTAACAGCGGTTGCGTAGTGGAGGGTGAAAGGATTGTTCCTGTTATTAAGAGCGGGATGACCGTTGAAGAAGTAATAAATGCAATCTATGCAACACTTAGAAGCTATATGTACATTGGGGACATCGGACTTGGAGAGGACGATACGGCAGTTTCCTTTATGGCCGAAAAAGGAATATTTACAGGTGAGGAAGGGCAGTTATCCCTGTCTGATATATGTACTATCGAACAGGCATGCGTAATTGCCGTCAGAACTATAACCTATATATATGACAAGCTGGATGCAGCAAGCAAGGGCTTTTTATGGGAGGCTAAATCAGGCGGGAATACCGTATATATGCTTGGCTCAGTTCATTTAGGTTCTTATGACATATATCCGTTAAGTAAGGATATACTTAATGCATATGCGGCTTCGGATGCGCTGGTTGTTGAGTTGAATATACTTGATCCGAATAGCGCTGCAATACTTTCCCAGTACGGACTTTATAATGACGGAACTACCCTGGCGGATCATGTGTCAGAAGAAGTGTATGCAAAAGTTATAGAGCTGGCTCCGATTATCGGACTTTCCCCCGAGTATGCTGCATACTTTAAGCCGTGGTTTTTAGAAAGCTCGTTTTCTGCAATACTTAACAGTGGTAACCAGGCTGCTTACGATTTGGCATTTAGTCTTGGTATAGATTTAAGGTTTGCAGTGGATGCCATATATGAAGGTAAGCCCATCCTGGAGGTTGAAGGATATGAAGGACAGGCTCAGGTCTTAGACAGTTTTTCAGACGAGCTTAATGAATATATTTTAAACAATACCCTGGATCAAGTATATGAGCTTCTGAATGGGAAAAGCGCCTCAAGCGATAATCTGGATATTATACTTGAATACTGGCGCTACGGTGATGTTGATTCCATGAAGGAATATATTGCACCTTCATATAGTATGCCGGACATTGATACTGTAGATGAAGATATTAAAAAGCTGAATGATGAGTATGTTGACAAGATGCTTACGCAGAGAGATGCAAGGATGGCTGCCTATATTGACGAACTGCTGCAGGGTGGAGGAAGCACAACCTATTTCGTAATTTTAGGAAGCGCCCACTATATTGGCAGCTACGATGTCCTGGATATTCTTGCAGAAAAAGGCTATGAAATAAGCCGGATAAAATAAACAAATAACTGCCTTGGCAGTAAAACTGCCATATTGGCAAATTCCAGTATATAAAAATGATATATGCTTAAAACCGGTTCGCTATTATGTATGACGGACCGGTTTTTTCTGAGTGCCCGGCTCGGATAATATACACATATCCGGGTTTAGGCTCCCTTGTCTTTATTATTTGTATTATGTATCTTTTTATGTTAAAATCAATATCTGATTATAAGTATGTTTCGAAGTTTATATAGACAATACATAAAACGGGAGGAATATATGACTGAGATAAGCAGGCTATCCAACGGAATTACCGTTGTCATGGAAACGATGCCGTATCTTAAAAGCGCAGCCTTTGGTGTCTGGGTCAGAGCAGGCTCTGCCAATGAGGAAGCAGACAATAACGGCGTTGCCCATATGATTGAGCATATGATGTTCAAGGGTACGACCAGCCGCAGCGCCAGACAGATAGCTGATGAGACAGCCAGAATTGGGGGTAATATTAACGCATTTACAAGCAAGGAATGCACCTCCTATTATGCAACCGTGTTAAGCGAGCATCTTGATAAGGCAATTGATATAATAAGTGATATGCTGATTAATTCCGTCATAGATGAGAAGGATCTGAAGAAGGAGAAGGGCGTAATAATAGAGGAAATAGATATGTATGAGGATTCGCCTGAGGACTTAAGCCATGAGCTGTTGCAGCAGAGGATATGGAAGGATCACCCCCTTGGTTATTATATCTCCCGAACCAAGAAGACTGTAAGGAGAGCAACAAGGGATCAGATTGTAAGCTTTATGGATAATTATTATACGGGCAACAATATAATTATTTCCGTTGCAGGAAACTTCAATCCTGCAGAGACCCTTGGATTTATCGAGGATAAATTCGGAGCAATCAGGGATAAATCTCAGAATGCGGCAAATGCGCCGGCAAAGCCGGGCTATCACAAGGTATTTTGCAGGAAGGAGAAGGATATTGAGCAGCTTCATATGAATATGGCATTTGACTGCATATCCTACCTTTCGCAGGAGCGGTATGTCCTGTCCGTATTTAATTCCATCCTGGGAGGAAGCATCAACTCCAGGCTGTTTCAGAAGATACGCGAAAGCAGCGGGCTGACCTATTCAATATATTCCTACGGCAGCTCATACAAAGACACAGGCCTTCTCCACATATATGCCGCAATGAATCCTTCGCAGTACCATACCGTAATGATGAAAATACTTAAGATTGTTAATGAGCTCAGGAAGAAGGGAATTACGAAGGAGGAGCTTGCTATGGCCAAGGAGCAGATAAAGACAGATCTTATTCTTGGCAGCGAAAGTGTAAAGAACCGAATGAATGCCAACGGTAAATCCATGCTCCACAGGGGCAGGATAGTTACCCTTGAAGAGCTGATAGAGGGAATTGACAATGTGAGCCTTGAGAATGTCAAGTATTTTGCGGAAAGGTATCTGGATGTAGAAAACAGTTCATTATCCCTGGTAGGCAATATAAAGGAGCATAATCTGAAGGCAGTAATATAAGAAGAGCAGATCAGGTATCATATATATATACTATGATACTATGCAGTAAAAAATGGCCGGTCAAATCCGGCCATTTTATTTTTATCATGGAAAAAATCAAAATATTTTGATTTTTCTTGACTTAAAAATCAAAAATGGATATAATATACAAAGATACCATTAATATAAATTATTTATATAATAGCAGGCAGGAGCGCATATGAAGCGAAAGATTGAAGACAAATTAATAAGATGGAAACAGAAGACATCCGACAGGAAGCCGCTAATACTTAGCGGTGCCCGTCAGGTTGGCAAGACATATACCCTGCGGCAATTCGGAAGCGATAATTATAAAAACGTTGTATATGTTAATCTGGAAACCAATCTGGCGGTATCGTCATACTTCAGCGATAATATAGAACCGGAAAGGATTATCCGTTATCTGGAGGTGTATGCAAGAGAGGCAATAATCCCGGGAGAAACACTTATTATACTGGATGAAATACAAAGCTGTGAAAGAGCCCTTACATCCTTGAAATATTTCTATGAGCAAGCTCCGGAATATCACATAGCGGCTGCGGGAAGCCTTCTTGGCGTTGCTATAAACAGGAGTAATTTTTCCTTTCCTGTAGGAACGGTTGAAACCATAATTATGTATCCAATGGACTTTGAAGAGTT
>DCTS01000114.1:30108-33782 GCA_002329645.1 Lachnoclostridium sp. UBA1434
CCGGGGGGATGCCCGCAAGCATTAATGAATACCTGCGGACGCACAACCTTTTAACGGTACCTGATATTCAGAATAATATACTGAACGATTATCTGGCTGATATGGCAAAGTATGCCAGCAATACGGAAAGCGTCAAAATCAGAGCTTGCTTTAATTCAATACCTGCCCAGCTGGCCAAGGAGAATAAAAAGTTTCAATATAAGGTGGTACAAAGAGGGGGCTCTGCCTCAATCTTTGGCCCTTCAATAGAATGGCTTAATTTTGCGGGTCTTGTATATAAGTGTCAGAGGATTGAACATGCAATGGAACCTATTGATGCATATTCCGATTTATCAAGCTTCAAGCTATACATGGGAGACGTGGGCCTTCTGATTATGAAATCGGGATTATCACAGCAAACGGTTCTTTCCGGAGAAGGTAATATTTTCATTGGTGCGGTTGCAGAAAACTATATTGCCCAGGCATTGGCATCCAGCGGATATAATATATATTACTGGACAAGCGGGACTTCTGCCGAGCTTGATTTCGTACTGCAAAAGGGGTCCGATATTATAGGTATAGAAGTGAAGAAGGAGATTCATACAAGGTCAAAAAGCCTCGGTATATTTATAAGTAAATACAAGCCTGATTGTTCGATCCGCTTTTCAAACTCGAATTTCGGGTCTAAGAATAATATTAAGGCATTACCGTTATATTCGGCATTTTGCCTGTAATAGAATTATTATGCTTAACGAGAATATACGTCACTTTATTGAATAGAGTGGTTAGAGGTTCAAAAATTCCTTGACAACTAATTAAAGGGTGTTATAATTATATAAACGCAAAAGGCGGCAATATTTAAGCAGCCTGCTGTATATAGCGCAACACGATGACGAGACGAGTAATATGCCGAAGTCTACAGAGAGGGATACAAAAGGTGGAAGTATCCTATTCTAAGCATATGAAAACCACCTCCGAGTGGCCCTAATCCGGTCCGGTGATACCGTTATAATCTTAATAAGGTGGATGTGGAATGCATATGTTATTAGATCATCACATCAACAAGGGTGGAACCGCGAGTATAATATGCTCGTCCCTTTCGATTTGGAAAGCCGGGTCGAAAGAGACGGGCTTTTCTATATTTTCGGATAGTATCCCGGAGGAGTTTATGAGTAGGTAACAAGGCTTGGAATAAGCAGGCCTTACCCCAGCTCGCAAGTTTTATGAGGATATACTGCAAAAAGTGTATTAAAAAGAATTTCCGGGACAGTAATGTAAGAGCAAACAGGCAATGCTTGGGAAAGGAGAATTTANNGGCTCCGTTAAGGAGTATGCAAATGCAATGACGGCTTATGAGATAGCGGCAGATTTATCGGAGGGACTGGCAAGGGTCGCCTGTGCCGCTTTGATAGACGGAAAGGTTGCGGACTTAAGGACAGTGGTTGATTCGGATTGCGAGCTGAGCATTCTTACCTTCAATGACGAGGCAGGCAAGGCTGCTTACAGGCATACAACCTCCCATGTGCTTGCACAGGCGGTAAAGAGGCTTTATCCGGAAGCCAAGCTGGCTATAGGGCCTTCCATAGATACGGGCTTTTATTATGATTTTGACTGTGAGCCCTTTGACAGGGCAGCGCTTGATGCACTTGAAGAGGAAATGAAAAAGATTATTAAGGAAGGATATGAGCTGGAGCGCTTTACTCTTCCCAGGGAGGAAGCAATTAAGCTGATGCAGGAAAAGAGCGAGCCTTACAAGGTGGAGCTTATAGAGGATTTGCCTGAGGATGCCGAGATATCCTTCTACCGTCAGGGTGATTTTGTTGACCTGTGTGCCGGACCGCACCTTATGAGCGTTAAGAATATAAAAGCCTTTAAGCTGATATCCTCTTCGGGGGCATATTGGAGAGGGTCCGAAAAGAACAAGATGCTCACAAGGGTTTATGGTACGGCATATACCAGGAACGCAGACCTGGAGGAATACCTAAACTATTTGGAGGACATTAAAAAGAGGGATCATAACAAGCTTGGGCGCGAAATGGAGCTGTTCACGACAGTTGATGTAATAGGGCAGGGACTTCCCCTATTAATGCCGAAGGGCGCCAAGATAATACAGACGCTGCAAAGATGGATTGAGGACGAGGAAGAGCGCCGGGGCTATATGAGGACTAAAACTCCCCTTATGGCTAAAAAGGACCTTTACATTATATCCGACCACTGGCACCACTACAAGGAGGGCATGTTCATTCTCGGTGATGAAAATGATGAAAAATCTGAGGTATTTGCCCTGCGTCCGATGACCTGCCCGTTCCAGTACTATGTATATAAGGCAAGTCCGAAGAGCTACAGGGACCTGCCGTGCCGTTATGGTGAGACCTCAACCCTGTTCAGGAACGAGGATTCGGGTGAAATGCACGGACTTACCAGGGTAAGGCAGTTTACCATTTCCGAGGGGCACCTGATAGTTACTCCGGAGCAGGTGGAGGAGGAATTCGCAGGATGCCTCGATTTGGCAAGGTATTGCCTTAAGACGCTGGGACTTGAAGGAGACGTAACCTACCGCCTGTCCAAATGGGACCCGAACAACAAGGATAAGTACCTTGGTGATGAGAAGGACTGGGAAAGGATGCAGACAAAGATGAGGGAGATCCTTACTCATCTTAAGGTACCGTTTACCGAGGCAGATGGAGAAGCTGCATTTTACGGTCCGAAGCTGGACATTCAGGCTAAGAATGTATACGGCAAGGAAGATACGATGATTACAATACAGCTTGACTTCGTACTTTCGGAGCGCTTTGACATGAGTTACGTTGATGCTAACGGAGAGAAGAAGCGTCCATATATCATACACAGAACCAGCTTAGGCTGCTACGAAAGAACACTGGCATGGCTGATTGAAAAATATNNCACCTGGCTGTGTCCCGAGCAGGTCAGGATACTTCCAATCTCCGAGAAGTATCATGATTATGCAAGAAAGGTTAAGGAAGAGCTTCTTAAGAACAATGTACTTGTTACTGTTGACGAGAGGGCGGAGAAGATTGGTTATAAGATCC
The DNA here is from genome assembly GCA_002329645.1 of Lachnoclostridium sp. UBA1434. Lineage (GTDB taxonomy): Bacteria > Bacillota > Clostridia > Lachnospirales > Lachnospiraceae > Mobilitalea. Next base: position 33,138 of record DCTS01000114.1, read on the forward strand.
GTGAGGCAAGACTTGACAGAATTCCGTATATGCTTGTGGTTGGACAGAAGGAAGAGGAGGATAATGTGGTAGCTGTTCGCAGCCGTTACCTCGGAGATGAAGGCCAGAAGCCCCTCAATGTATTTGTTGATGATATTTGCAGAGAGATCAGGACTAAGGAAATAAGAAGGATAGAAGGTGATGAAAAATAATGAAGGATTACCGGATTGAAACAAAATGCATACAGGAAGGCTATAAGCCGGGGAACGGAGAGCCAAGGGTACTCCCGATATACCAGAGCACTACCTATAAATATAATTCCGGAGAGCAGGTAGGCAGGCTTTTTGACCTGGCGGAGGAAGGGCATATTTATACCAGAATAAGCAATCCAACAAATGATTGTGTTGAGAGGAAGATTGCTGCCCTTGAAGGGGGAGCAGGGGCGCTGCTTGCCTCCTCGGGACAGGCCGCGATATTAATAGCAGTGCTTAATATCTGCAGTGCAGGAGATCATATCATAAGTGCCGCGTCAATATATGGGGGAACCTATAATTTATTTAACGTAACGCTTAGGAGAATGGGAATAGATGTTACGTTCATTGACCAGGACCTGCCTATTGAGGAGCTTAAAAAGGAGATCAGGGAGAATACCAGGCTTGTATATGA
>DCTS01000002.1:0-882 GCA_002329645.1 Lachnoclostridium sp. UBA1434
AATCAGAAACAGGATTCCCATTGCCATGAAGATGCTTCGGCCTTCACGGCCAAAGATTCTTGCCGTCAGGCTTTCCCGACCTTCGATTTGGGGGATTGCAGCGGCTGCACCATCTGCGACAACCGCAGCCGCCAGATCCCGTTTGCGGTCCCGAATCATCTTGCCAAAGGTGATCACACAGGCTCCGGGAAGGAGCATCATGGAATACAGCTCAATCAAGTTGGAGATGATGGTCGGGTTTTCAATCGGCGTGGCCGAGTTCGCGCCCAAAAATCCGCCGCCGTTTGTGCCGAGATGCTTGATAATTTCCAGCGCCGCCACAGGCCCCATGGCGATCACCTGTTTTGCGCCTTCAATGGTATCCACCACCANNGCAACACGCGGATCGTGATGCGAACCAGATCGACAAAGAAGTTTCCGACGTTATCCTTCGTCCTGCCTGCCAGGCCGCGGATGAATGCGATGCAGGCAGCGTAACCGCTGGCGGCGGATACAAACATCATGAATGTGATGACCAGCATCTGCGACAGATAGGACAGCCCCGACTCGCCGGAATAATGCTGCAAATTGGTATTGGTCATAAAGCTGATGATGGTGTTAAAGGAAAGGGATTCCTCCATCGCTCCGATCCCATTGGGATTGAACAGGCCAATACTCTGAATTCTCAGGATTATGTATCCCAGCAGAATCATAATCCCATTGGTTATCACCAGAGAAACAGCATATTTCTTCCAGTTCATTCCATTTTTGGGATTGACGCCGCAGACTTTATAAATAGCGCCGTCCACCCGGTTGAATACCGGATCGGCAAAGGTATGTTTTCCGGCGGCAATATGATACACGTAAACGCCTGCCGGGATGACCAGAATCAAATAGATGAGA
>DCTS01000002.1:915-83823 GCA_002329645.1 Lachnoclostridium sp. UBA1434
CATAGACCAAATAAACACCCAGCAGTAAAATGATGATTCCTAAAACAATCATGATTTCCCTCCTTACTCGCTTTTATCCACCTGCATCTGGCACCAGCCGATCAGCAGGATAATGGAACCGATACAGCCTGCCAACACTGCAAGCATGATACAATCCATCATAAAGGTTCCCTCCTCTCCGCTTTTCTGGAGAGAATCTTACCATATAAACCGTGAAGGTGCTCTTAACATTTCCGGGCAAGGATTAAAAGCATATAAAGGCCCGCCAAAACAAAAAGCCGCCCGCAAAAGCGGACGGCTCTGGAACGCAGAGTCTATTGACGGATCATCCTGTAACCAACGCCAATGTGGGTCTGAATATACCTGGGGGCAGATGGGTCACGTTCAATCTTTTTGCGCAGGGTGGCCATAAAAACGCGCAGGGAAGGGATATCGGCGGCAAGGGCAGTTCCCCACACCTCTTTCAGGATATAGTTGTGGGTCAGCACCTTACCCGTGTTTTTTGCAAGTACGCACAGGAGTTTGTACTCAATGGGGGTGAGGTGGATTTCTTTTCCCCCCATATAAGCGCATCCCGCCGCATAATCAATCCTTAATTCCCCGTTCTGATACAGGGAGGACTGGGCCGGCTCGGCAGTCTGATCGGTTCGGCTGCGGCGCAGGGCCACGCGAAGCCTGGCCAGAAATTCATCAATGCTGAATGGCTTTGTCAGGTAGTCGTCTGCTCCAGCGTCCAGCGCATCCACCTTGTCCTGATCTTCGCTCCGTGCGCTTACAATAATAATGGGCACGCTGCTCCATCCGCGCACCTTGCGGATAATCTCCACACCGTCCATATCGGGCAGCCCCAAATCCAGAATGATAACATCGGGATTATAGGAGACGGCGTCCAGGAGCGCGCCTGCGCCGTTTTTGGCGGTGTGGTACTGGTATTCCTGTGTATCCAGCGTGGTTCGGATTAAATTGGTGATGGCAGGGTCGTCCTCTACCACAAGAATTTTGGGCTTATACATTTTGAATTTTCACCTCCTCCAAGGGCAGTGTAAAAGAGAACACTGAGCCATGGGGCTGGTTGTCATGAACGGTAATAGACCCGCTGTGCGCCTCTACAATGGATTTGCACAGGCTTAAACCCAGTCCAAGGCCCCGGCGGCTGTCCGCCCCGGCGCTGCCGGTGTTCACTGTATAGAACATATCAAACAGCCGTTGTTTGGCTTCGTCGGATATGCCCGGGCCGTTGTCAGCAATTTCGATGCGGACCATGCTGTTTTCCTTTTTTGCCGACAGGCAGATATCCGAACCTTCAGGCGTATACTTGACGGCGTTGTTCACGATATTGATAATGACCTGTACGATCAGGCGGGCGTCCATATTGGCCATCAGCATATCGTCCTCAAGTTCTACGCGAATCTCGTGTTCCGCAGCCCTGCGATCCACATGGGAAAGCGCTTCATGGAAAATGTCGCCAATCATCTCTGCGTCCCGCCGCAACGGCAGGGTCCCGTTTTCGATTCGGGTGATGGAAAGCAGATTCTCCGTCAGATTGACCAGCCACATGGAATCGTCATAGATGGAACGGTACATTTCCTGTTTTCTATTTTCATTCAGAGAAACGCTTTTTTCCATCAGCATACCGGCGTTGCCGCTGATGGCGGTCAGCGGTGTGCGCAGATCGTGGGAAATGGCCCGCAGCAGGTTGGCCCGCAGCTGTTCACGCTGGGTTTCCATCTCGGCGGCCTGCTTTTCAGCGCGCAGTTTGCGGCGCTCCAAAATCAGGCCGCATTCGTCCAGCATGGCGATCATCAGGTTTTTTTCAAAAGTATCCAACGGCGGATAAAACTTGGATGGTATGCCGACCACCGCCATGACCTCCTGATTGCCCCGGACGGACAGATACAGATTTTGCGCATGAGAAAGGGTGCTGGTCGTAGCGCCCGCGTGCTTATCGTTTTTGGCGACCCATTCCGCCACCCCAAGCTCTTCGGCAGTCAGCCTGCCCATGGTCTGTTCTGATTCAGAGGCTGGGACCGCATGAAATCGGAGCTGTCTATCCTTTTCCAGCAGTGCATACAACACTGGACGTCCCAGAAGAGATTGGAGCTGCTGCGCGGCAATCCGGATGATTTCCTGTTCGCTTTGGCCCTGCTGCATTTTTTGATTGCTACTCATCAGGAGTTCCATATAATAGGCCCGCTGGGAGGATTGCTTCGCCTGGCGTTTCACCCGAGTAGCAAGAGAGCAGGAAAGGAAACTTGCCAGGAACATCACCAGAAATGTAACGGGGTAGTTCGGATCAAACGCCCGCAGAGAAAACCGGGGCACCGTAAAGAAAAAGTTAAAGGAAACGACGCTCAGCAACGAGACAAGGATACCATAGAAATAACCATTCGTCCAAACCGCTGTGAGTAAGACGCCCAGCAGATAGACGATGATGATGTTCGCTTCACGCAGGCCGAGTTCATAAAACAAAAAACTGATCCCCGTAGCGGCAAGGGTGAGCAGGAGGGATTTCCCTAAATCCTTCCAATCAAATTTCTGTTCCGGTTTGCGAAGCAGTGCCCTTTTTTTCTTATATAGAGGTTGGACATCCGGAATGATATAGACGTCCACATCCTCCATCCTGCTGGTAAGCCGGTCCACCAGCGGCTTGCTTTTCATAAAAAGGGATGCAGAGTGGTTTGTGCGCCCCAGCACGATTTTTGTGACGCCGCTTACCTTGGCATATTCGGCGATTTGCACAGCCGGGTCGTCCCCATACACGGTGGCGATCCGCGCTCCCAACTGTTCAGCCAGACGCATATTGTCCCGCAGGCGTTTCAGGTTTTCGCCCTTCAGATCCCTGGTCTCGGGAGTTTCTACAAACAGCGCCGTGAATCCGCTGTGAAAGGCCTCAGCCATGCGGGCTGCCGTGCGGATCACCTTTGCGTTGGATGGCGCACTGGAAAGGCAGGTGAGAATGTGTTCCCCGGCTTTGGCGGCAGTCTCATTTTCCGCTTTCTGGGCTTTTTTGCTTAGTTGGTCAGCGGTGCGGCGCAGCGCAATTTCACGAAGGGCCGCCAGATTATCCCTTGTGAAGAAGTGATTCAAGGCACGGGAAGCCTGCTGCTTTTGGTAGACTTTTCCGGATTGCAGCCGCAGGATCAAGTCGTCCGGCTCGATATCCACTAATTCTACCTGGTCGGCGGAGTCAAAAATCGAATCAGGGATACGCTCGCTGACGGCAATATGAGTGATGGAGGCCACCAGATCATTCAGGGATTCCAGATGCTGAACATTAACGGTGGTGTACACACTGATACCGGCTCGCAGCAGTTCCTCCACATCCTGATATCGTTTTGAATGGCGGCACCCGGCAGCATTGCTATGGGCAAGCTCATCTACCAGCAGGATATTGGGGCGGCGCTGTAAGGCGGCATCCAAATCCAGCTCCTTGAGGGAGATTCCCTTATATTCAACTATTTTTTCGGGCAGCTGTTCTAGCCCTTCCAGCAATGCCAATGTATCGGGGCGGGTGTGACGTTCAATGTAGCCCACAACAACGTCTATCCCTCTGTTTTGAGCCTGGTGAGCGGCCTCCAGCATAGCATAAGTCTTGCCGACACCCGCAGCATATCCAAAAAAGATTTTTAAATGTCCTTTTTGAAAAGCTCCTGGGCGGTATTGATTTTGCGCCTGATAATTTTCCAACCCTGCATCCCTCCCCGTCTGTTACAATAAATTTGTCCTCTAGGTAATTTATTATAACATAAGAGACCTTGTTATGCCATAAAGATGGCAAGACTGACATTAAGACGAAATTAAGATACCCATGGGACATGAGGTGTAATTTACCCTTGACAAATCTCTTTCCAGAAAAAAATCCTCAAAAAATATGCGCTGGACAGAGGATACACGAATATCCAGTTCTATATTGATGATGGCGTCTCAGGGACGACGTTTAACCGGGCCGGTTTCCAGAGCATGATTGCTGATGTGGAAACCGGGAAGGTCAAGCGGGTCATTGTAAAAGATATGTCCCGTCTGGGCCGTGACTACCTGCAGGTTGGGATGTACACGGAAATTTTCTTCCCGGAGCATGATGTTCATTTTATCGCAGTTAATGATGGGGTGGATAGCAACCAGGAGGATAATGAGTTCACTCCCTTCCGCAATATCATCAATGAGTGGTACGCAAAGGACACGAGCAAGAAAATCCGCGCCGTAAAGCGGTCAAAGGGAATGGCCGGCGAGCATATCGGCTCCCATCCTCCCTACGGCTATATGAAAAATCCTGAAAACAAGAAGGAATGGATCATAGACGAAGAAGCCGCCGATGTCGTGCGGGAAATCTTCCGGCTGTGTGTCGGGGGCTACGGTCCTACAAGGATCGCTCATATCCTGACAGAGAGGAAAATCCTCTGCCCTACATATTACGCATTGGAGAAAGGCGGAAAGCCACGGACTATGCTTCCTGCTGACAAATACACCTGGAATGGGCCGGTGGTTGCAAAGATACTGGACCGGATGGATTATCTGGGGCATACAGTGAATTTCAAGACCCATGTAAAATCCTATAAAGTCCACAAGACCATCTATAACAGCCCTGACCAGTGGAAAGTCTTTGAAGGCACCCATGAGGCAATCATAGACAAGGAAACTTTTGAGATCGTCCAGAAAATCCGGGCAGGCAAACGGCGCCCTACAAGGATGGGAGAAATGCCGATGTTCTCTGGTTTGCTCTATTGTGCGGACTGTGGACGTAAGCTGTCCTTCCACCGCAAGGCTGACGAACCTGCCGAAAAGCACCATTATCTCTGCGAGAATTACCGCAGCAATACGATCAACTGTACTATGCACTACATCCGAAATGTAGTTGTGGAGCGGATCGTCCTTGAAAATCTGAAAGAGGTGATCCAGTATGTTTCCAACTATGAAGATGAATTTGTTCGGATGGTTATGGATTCCGATATGCGGCAGAGAAACCGTGAGTTGGCGCAGAAGAAAAAGCGTCTGGTGGAGATACAAAAACGGATCGGGGAATTGGATACCATTTTCCAGCGTATCTATGAGGACAATATCATTGGCAAACTTTCTGACGAGCGATTTATGAAAATGTCGAAGGGTTACGAGGATGAACAGCATACCTTGCAGACCGAGGCGAATGAAATCCAGAGCGAGCTCCAACAGGAAGAAAAGAAAAGCGTGGATGTAAAACGCTTCCTTGCCATTGTGAAGAAGTACACGGACCTGACCGAACTGACGCCTGAAATCCTCCGGGAGTTTATTGACAAGATTATTGTTCACGCTCCCGATAAGAGCAGCGGCAGACGGTTACAGGAAATCGAGATCATCTATAACCATATCGGAGAATTTGACCATTCAAAGGTCATTCTTTGGAAAGGAAATGCGGTATAGCACCTACAATGCCATACCGCAATATCCTAAATCTAAAAAAACATCCTTATGAAACCCTTGAGAAATCAAAGGCTTTCGCGCCTTTCAAACCGGAACTTCGCCGATGTACTTACATTCCCATCTGCTTTGCTACTTCAGCCGCAAAGTCTTCCTGCTTTTTCTCGATTCCCTCTCCGGTCTCGTAACGAACAAATCCCTTGATGGTAATGTTGGCTCCGTTTGCCTTTGCCACCTGTGCTACGTACTGGCCTACAGACTGTTTTCCGTCTTCTGCCTTTACGTACACCTGATCCAGAAGACAGATTTCCTTGAGCTCTTTCTTAATGCGGCCCTGGATCATACCCTGGATTACCTTCTCCGGCTTCTGGGACTCCTTCGGATCGTTCATGATCTGAGCCAGAAGAATTTCCTTCTCATGGGCGATGTAGTCTTCGCTTACTTCAGCGTCGCTTGTGTACAGCGGCTTCAGAGCGGCTACCTGCATGGCCACATTCTTGGCCATCTCTTTGATCTCGTCATTTACTACGTCTGTCACAACGTCTACGAGAACACCGATTTTTCCTCCCATATGAGTATAGGAAGCTACGAAACCGTTCTCCTCTGTTACCTGAACAAATCTTCTGATGTTCATGTTCTCGCCGATCACTGCGATCTGGGCTGCCAGAGCTTCGTTCACTGTCTTCGTGGTGTCAAACTTCCACGGCTCCGCGAGGAAAGCATCGATATCTGCTGCGGATGTCTCCATAGCCTGCTCTGCCACCTGTGCCACATATCCCTGGAACTTCTCATTCTTCGCAACGAAGTCTGTCTCTGCGTTTACTTCTACTGCTACAGCCTTCTTGCCGTCTTCAGATACCCGTACCATGGCGATACCTTCAGCCGCGATTCTGCCGGCTTTCTTCTGAGCGGTAGCCAGTCCTTTTTCTCTCAGCCATTCGATTGCCTTGTCCATATCGCCCTCTGTCGCTGTAAGAGCCTTCTTACAGTCCATCATGCCGGCGCCTGTCATCTCTCTTAACTCTTTTACCATTCCTGCTGTAATAGCCATTTTATTTTCCTCCGAAACTATATATCGTACAAATTACTCTGCCAGGGGCTCTACCGGCGCTTCCTCGAATACTTCCTCACCGTCTGCAACTTCCTCTTCTGCTCCCTGCTTTGCCTCGATTACAGCGTCTGCCATCTTGGATACGATCAGTTTTACCGCACGGATAGCATCATCGTTGCCCGGAATTACGTAATCCAGCTCTTCCGGATCACAGTTGGTATCGCAGATACCGATCAGCGGAATGCCCAGGGTATGTGCTTCCTGCACGCAGATTCTTTCCTTCTTGGGATCTACTACGAAGATAGCGTCTGGGAGCTTCTTCATCTCTTTGATTCCGCCAAGGTTCTTCTGAAGTTTCTCCTGCTCTTTCTTCAGAGCGATTACTTCCTTCTTAGGAAGAACTTCAAAGGTTCCGTCCTCTTCCATAGCCTCAATCTCTTTCAGACGCTTGATTCTGCTCTGGATAGTCTTGAAGTTGGTCAGCATACCGCCCAGCCATCTCTCATTTACATAGAACATTCCGCATCTCTCTGCTTCCGTCTGCACTGCATCCTGAGCCTGCTTCTTAGTACCTACGAAAAGGATCGTGCCGCCCTCTGCCGTGATATCAGAAACTGCCTTGTAAGCCTCATCAACTTTTCCTACAGATTTCTGAAGGTCAATAATATAAATACCGTTTCTCTCTGTGTAGATGTACTCCGCCATCTTGGGGTTCCATCTTCTTGTCTGGTGCCCAAAATGAACACCTGCTTCAAGCAGTTGCTTCATTGAAATTACGTTCATATTTACCTCCATTTGGTTATTATCCTCCGCATGCATCATGTCCGCGGCAAACCGAATAACGGCACCATGCAGCGAATCAGCATACGTGTTCATTTAACGTTGAGATTATACCACATGAATTTACAAGTGGCAAGCAATTTTTTTCATGGCTCAATTGCGGCTCTGTTGCAAAGCAACAGCTTAGTAACCTATGTTGCTGCTTTTTGTCGCGGAGCTGTGGCATATGTTACGATGCTACGGCTTTTGTTACGAAGCTGGAGTTTCTGTATCGGAACTGCACGTTTAAATGATTCATTCTTATTTTGTTATAGTGTCAACAATCTTCTTATATGATGCACCGGCAGGAAGGGTATATGTTCCAATCTTTATAAAACTTGCCTTCCCTTTACCGATTATATAGCTATTGAAATCTTCCGTATTCTCTATTAATCCCTTCTCTTTGAGAAGAGCGGACACCATCTCAGACGACATGCCTCTTTCAATTGTAAATGTTATCATTGAATCTGAAGCATTATCGGTACCGGATGCATCCGGGGTATCTTCGGCGCCGGAAGCATCACCGGTATCTGTGCTGCCATCATCATCGGAAGCCTCTGCAGCGTCTGTATTATCGGATATATCTATAGTATCATCTTCTGTGTCGGATGTATTACCTGCATCCATGGTACCTTCTATGTCGGATGCATTGCCGGCATCCGTGGTATCTTCACTGCCGGATGCATTGCCGGTATCAGTGTTACCTTCACTGTCAGCCGTATTACCGTCATCCGTGGTACCTTCACTGCCGGGCGTATTGCCGGCATCCTTGGAAGCTTCATTAATAGAAGCGTCGGATGAATCCGCAGCATCTTCATTACCTGATGCATCTGCAGGATTCAAAGTATCTTCTGCTTCTGAATTATCGGCGCCTTCTGAGGGAACTGCAGGCGTAGTTGTAAGCATTTCCTTAAGCTTTTCATCCTCGGCCATTACCATGCCAAGCTGCTTTGCCCTGCTGATAATCTCCTGGTCCGTCAGTTTTTCCTTCCCTGTGCCTATGGATAAGATTATGGCAGTAAGCAATATTCCTGCTCCAAGGCCTCTCATGTAATATTTTAATTTCATGCCAGTTACCCAGCCTTTCATATTCATGTCATAATCACATACAAGCTTCTATCACATTTAAGCTTCTGTCACATTCATGCTTCTGTCACATTCATGCTTCTGTCACATTCAATCTTCTTTCACATTCATGCTTCTGTCACATTCAAGCTTCTGTCACATTTAAGCTTCTGCCACATTCATGCTTCTGTCACACTCATGCTTCTGTCACATTCAAGCTTCTGCCACATACAAGCTTCTATCACATTTAAGCTTCTGTCACATTCATGCTTCTGTCACATTCAAATTGTTATCACATAAAGCTTGTATCACATATAATCAATTCTCACATACAAGTTGCTTTAACATACAAGCTGCTTATATTTGGACTAATAAATTACGGATATAATTATAGGCCCTTTCGGACCGGTCAATCTCCATAATGGAATAACGCCTTTACCTTTTTCACATTTTATTTCTTGTTCTTATATAAATCAATCACCAGCTTAACTTCACCCTGGCCAACTCTCAGCAGTCTGGATATCTCCACTACGGATTTGCCCTCGGAATAAAGCGCAAGTATTTGGTCTTTGTTATTAGCGCCCCCATTATTATGTGCGTTATTGTCGGAATTATTTTGCTGCACACCATTTGAGCCGTCTTCCTTCTTACCCTGCTCCTTTGCCGGAACGGCGCCTTCCGTTTTAACGGCAGCTCTTTCGGCGGCAGCCTGCCTCCTTGCCTCGGCAATCTCATGAAGCTTTCTTTTGGCTGCATCTATCTCCTTTACAGCAGCCTTAAGCTCCTTCTCCTTTTCATTCAGCATATTATAAAGAAATACGACTTCTTCATGATTGTTCTTAATTTTCTCCAGTACTTGCTCCGAGAAATCATTGACTGCAATGATTTTCTCGTTTGACAGCCTGACAAGCTCATCGTCGGTCCTGACTCTTATTTCCTCACTGACTTCTGTCAGGACTTCTTCCACTCTTGCCTTTACCTGCTTTATCTCTTCCTCCGTCAATGCAAGAGCCTCAGTAGCCGAAATAATCCTGATAGCAGGCTGGCCTGCTGTAGACTTATCTCTGTTTGTGATTATGCAGCTTACTATTATTATGACTATTCCTGTAATAGCCATGAATATTTCCATCGAGTTCATATTTCCTCCAGGCTAAATTAAGATATCTATTCCTCCGGGTCGTTTATTCACTGCAGCTTCAGGTTTATTCTTATCCTGTTCCTCCTCCCGGCTTTTCTGCCGGTTTTGTGAGCCGAAATACTTGTTGCTGCCCTTTTCCTTGGCATCATACCTGAATTCCTTGTTCTCACTCTTCATTGTCTGAACAGGCCTGGTGCTTTCCTCTCTGACTATATTATGAAAGCTTATATCTGACTGAACCTGCGTATGCTGGTTCTTGCTGGTTTCATTATACTTAATCTGTGAGGCCTCATGGGACTTCATAATTTCAATAGGTCTGATCGGCATACCATACCTCCTATCAAACTACATTAACAGTTGCTTAGTTATGAAGGATTTTATAGCGGTATAAGCTTGATGTCAGCCCTGTCGCGAACGAATTTTGTATGATGTATTTCTTCCCTTACGAAGTATATGACATTGGAAATTACAATCTTGGTTCCGGGATATACCGAATCCTGCACCTTTATCATTCCTGTCTGGTTGCCCTCGACCTCGAATCTCAATTCATCATATCTTCTCCGGGCTTTTTGAAGCTGCTCCTCCAACAGTATATTGCTCTGTGTAAGCTGCCTCAATGTTTCCAGCTTGTCATACTGGAGTGTTCCGCTTGACTGCAGTCTTTTTCTGACAGTGGCAACTGCTTGTACAATACGATCCTTCTCGGATTGCAGATCCGCCAGCTTCTTTTCAAGCTCCCTGAATTCCTCCAGGGTTTTGGGATCAATTCCAACCTCAAGCAGGGTGCTTGTCCCCATATGTGAACCGGCATTCTTTATGGAAATAAGTGTGCCGGACCTTATTTCGCCCCCTGTTACAAAGCCCTTTCTTCCGCCTACCACGATATCGCCCTTTGCAGACACCCTGCTGTGCATAATCGACTCCGTAGTAATATATCCGCCGGCTATAACCTCCGAGTTCTCAATGAACTTGGTTATTATGTTGCTTGCGGCTTTAAGGATCCCTTTATTCATGCCCTGAATTCCGCGTCTTAGTATTATCTGTCCCCCTGCTTCTATGTATGCCCCCTCTACTACACCGTTTACCTCCACATCACCCTTGGCTTTGATGGAGTATCCGGTTATGACATTGCCCTTTATTATGACATTGCCATCGTAAATAATATCTCCCGTTGAAGCATCCACATCGCCGTCCACCTCATATGTATCAGATACAACCACCTTGCCGTCAACAAGGCTTACGTGACCGTCCACCTCCGAGAACAGTGCAAGACCGTCCTCCGACAGCACTGTTTTACTGCCATATCGTAAAGTCTTATTGTTGACCTTGTTCGGACGTATCACGTTACCGCATACGTCAATACCGGGTTTACCGTAATCAACAGGTGACAGGGTTGCAAGCAAATCTCCCTTTCTGCATCTGCTTATGATATCAAGCTGATGGAAATCAACCGACCCGTCCTCATTAGTTTTCGGCTTCTTGGTGAGATCTGTATTAAAATGATATGTAATAACGGCATCATGGCCTTGCACTGCAGGTGTTGCAACAGCCATAAGATAGTCCGTACAGTATTTACGCTCAGCAATAAATTGATCTATCCTGGTTTCATCCACACCATACTTAACGCCTGCTTTGACCAGAAGAGCAATTATGTCATCCTTGGTCATAAGCCTTCCGCCATTGCTTGGAGGATAAAATCGGCATATCGCCTTCATTCTTTCCTCACCAAGCTCAACCTTACCGGCTTCATCCTGAATAGGTATGATATTGGAGGTTAGCTTTACCTCCAGCATATCCTTCAGCGAAAGAAAAGCCCTGCCAAGCGCTGCTTTGTCATATTCGTATATCTTTCTGTCAATCAGGTAATTGCTAAGCTCATCATATACAATAGGATTTCCCCCGGGCTCTGCTTCAAACAACTGAATGTAAGTGCCGTCTTCCTTAATGATGAGCTTAAAATAGCCATTTTTGCCGCTCATATCAACCCCCCTTTCATCATATAAATTACTTACCTCCATATGTAAATCAGTAGCTGGTTAATAACTCCATGTTGGCTCCCAGCTTCATCTTCATCTTCTGCAATGCCCTTGTATGAAGCTGTGAAACCCTGGACTCCGACACATCCAGGACCCTGCTGATTTCCTTCAGTGTAAGTTCTTCATAGTAATATAGTACTATAACCTTTCTTTCCTTTTCAGTTAATGTATCCAGAGTCTTGATTAGCAGACTCTTGAGCTCCTGCTGCTCGACTACCCTTTCGGGATGGTCAAGGGGAGCTGTTAAGCTTTGCTCAACCCTTGCCTCACTTCCCTGTTCCATGAATTCATCCAGGGAAATAATGTTGGTTACCTTGGTCTGGTTCATCCAGCTTTCCAACTCATCCGGTGATATCTCTAGCTCTGCTGCAAGCTCTTCATCAGTAGCGGCTCTTCCGTATTTTGCTTCCAGACTCTGGTATGCCATATCCAGCTTTCGCTGCTTCTGCCTTATGCTTCTTGGTATCCAGTCCATTTTTCGTATCTGGTCCAGAATTGCTCCCCTTATTCTCAAGGATGCATATGTCTCGAATTTATAGCCTTTTTTTATGTCAAATTTATCTATCGCGTCAATAAGTCCAAAGGTACCGTAACCCACAAGGTCATCATATTCAACATTATATCCGAGATACATGCTCAGACGTCCGGCGACCAGCTTCACCAATCCCGCATATTCAATTATTATTTTCTCCATAAGCTCGGGAGTCTTTTTTTTAGAATACTCCTCCCAGAGCCTTTGCCTGCTTTCTGCGTTCATAATGCCTCCAAATCAAGTTACTTTATACTACCCTTTATTAACTTCGGCAGGAGTGGCCTTAACCTCGCCTAAAGCTTCATTCCCGGACTCTCCGGTACCATTTTCCTCTTGTGCTTCACCTTCCTGTGTTTTATCAGTCTTTACTGACATTACCTTGTTAATTATTGCCCGAGCTATCAAACCGATTATATAAAAAATCACCATTACAAGCAGCATTTTTGTCAGGCTTTTCTTAATTTCGACCTTATTCACAATATCCAAAATGCATACAACTGCTCCGGCAACAAGCATTATCAGTGCCGGAAGAAGCTTAATCCTCATATATCCGCCTTCCTGTATGCTGCATGAAAATCATGAGCTCATACTTATGTATTGTCTTTACAGTATTATTTTAGCACGTGTTGCGGTCCTTGTATATATTGTATATATCAATAAAGGTGTTAATCAAATGATCTTTAATACCTTTCCTACCGATCTTATATGAAGCTCGCCCGTTTCAGGATAGAATTCTATGGTTCTTCCGTAATTTGATCCGGTATCCTCTGCAAGTAAACGTATTCCGAGAGCCTTCAGCTTATTTTTGGTTGCCTCCACATTCCGGTCTCCGATTCGCATCATTTCATTGTTATTATTGAAAGCAAACATCTGAGCCCCGCCTGCAATTTTTGCTACCAGCAGCCTCTTTTTTGCTCCGATGCCGGTCATTAGTTCAATCAGGGAATCTATTCCTGTGTCTGCAAATTTAGCCTTATTTTCATTGTTTATTATTTTTGTACTGTCCGGCAGCATTATATGTACCAGCCCCGAGATTTTAGTTGACGGATCGTACAAGACAATTCCCACGCAGGATCCAAGCCCGAGAGTAGTTATCATATCAGGTGCGGTACATACATTCATATCTGCCATCCCGACCTTTATTATTTTGCTCATTTATTCACCTATAACCCCAGTGATTTTAATATTCTCCCGTAGGAATTAAGAGACGGTATGAGTATGAAGTATCCGTTAACCGCCTTGATATCATCTCCGAACTCTGTTTCTATCAGCAGGGCTCTGTCTCCAATCTTGCCGAATTCTATGGCGGGAACGCTTAAGATTGCTCCGGCCATGTCTATTGCCATATAGGGGATGCTTGAGGATATTGTCATCTTAGTCAGCATTGACAGAGATGATAAATATGCTCCGGCAATGATATTGCCAATCTCATTCAAGGCTGATAATTCCATCTCTGTAAAATCTTTGTCTTCATCCTTGCCGGTGTCCATTTCACCGATGCCCATAAGTATGTTGACAAGATGCCTTGCCGCCTGCTTATCCAGCATAAACATCATCATACCGTCAATATCGTCGCCAAGTGTAAACAGTATGCCGACAACAATTCTTTCCGCACCTCCCACAATATCGGAAAGCTCTTTGAATTCAAGGAGCTCTACCTTGGGTACATTCATGGCCACCTTTGAATTAATCATCTGTGACAGCGCCGTTGTTGCATTACCTGCACCGATGTTGCCGATTTCCCTCAATACATCGTACTGCATGTTGTCCAGTCTGTTTAAGTCAAGCTCTGCCATATGCCAACACCTCCATTCAAAGCTATTATGCTTCCTTCTCCTCCAGAATACCGGGTATGTTCAGAAGGTTAATTAAATCATCCATGTATTTTGCAACACCGTTGCTGTAGCTTACTCTTTCATCGCTTTCATCATAGCTCATTGGCTTAATCTCGGATTCCTCTATTGCTGCCACTTCCCTGACCTCGTCAACTATGATTCCTGCCGGCGCCGCCTGTTTATCAGGCTTAACTATGATTATTCTGGATACAGGGGTGAAATCCTTCTGCTCCTTCCCGAGCTTATTTGCCAGGCTCATTACCGGTATCACATCTCCCCTTAGGTTGATGACTCCCAGATAATATGGCTGGGACTTGGGAACCCTGGTTATGGGCTGCATGACAATGATGCTTTCGATATAGCTTATATCTATCCCGAATTGCTCCGTACCCAGGCATGCAATAATAAATTGGTTCTCTGAAGTATTCATGTGCTATCCCCCCTATACTAATGAATTGACGTCAAGAATCAGCGCCACCTCGCCGTTTCCCAGTATGGTCGCCCCGCTGACTATTTTATGGTATTTGATGTATTTGCCGATAGATTTAATGACTATCTCCTGCTGCCCGAACAGCTCGTCAATTATCAGTCCTGCAAGCTTTTCGCCTTTTTTTACTATAACGGCGGTAATCATTTCGGACGAATTATCCCCCCTGGGGCAGTCAAGCAGATTTCCCAGTCTGATTATAGGGATTACGGTGCCTCTTAAATTAATTACTTCCCTGTCCTGGACATTCTTAATCTCTTTTTTCTTTAAGCTTTCAATCGTCTGGATATTGCCCAAAGGAAGCGCATACTTTTCTCCTCCGAGTCCGATCATAAGTGTCTGGATTATCGCGAGGGTAAGCGGAAGCCTGATTATGAAGTTGGAGCCCTGCCCAAGGATGGTCTTGGCCTCCAGTTCTCCGCCCAGAGCCTCAATCTTCGTCTTGACGACATCCAGTCCGACTCCCCTTCCGGATACATCCGAGACCTTTTCCGAGGTGGAGAAGCCGGGTTGGAACAGAATGTCCAGAATATCCTTATCCGACATCCTTTTTATCTGTTCTTCTGTAAGAAAACCCTTCTCCACAGCCTTCTTCCTGATCTTGTCCGGATTTATTCCCGCTCCGTCGTCCCTTACCTCAATTACTACGTTATTGCCGTCCTGGTATGCATCCAGGAATATAGAGCCCTTTACATCCTTGCCTGCCCTTACACGCTCATCCCGGCTCTCAAGTCCATGGTCGGCTGCATTTCTTAACAGGTGCATAAGGGGCTCGCCTATCTCATCTATAACGGTACGGTCAAGCTCTGTATCTTCACCAGTTATGTATAATTCCATCTCCTTATTAAGCTCCTTGCTGAGATCCCTTATCATTCTGGGGAAGCGGTTAAGTACGCTCTCTATAGGAACCATTCTGACCTTCATAACCGATTCATGCAAATTGGTGGTTACTCGCTCCAGGTATTCCATTTGCTCCGTAAAGATGTTGTCAAGCTGGATTTCAGAACTGCTGCTGATTGAAACCAGACTGTTTTTTGCAATGATCAGCTCGCTGACAAGATTCATTAAAACATCCAGCTTATCAATATCGACTCTTACGGAGCGGTTGGATATAGGCTTAATGGATTGCTTTGGTGCAGGAGCGCTGCCTGCCTTTAAGGAATCCGTATCATTAACTGTCTTTGGCTTATGCTGGGCAGCCTCATCCTCTTTTATAGCATTCCTATAGTACTCATACTCCTCATCCGAAAGCCTTATATAGTCAGCATAAACCTCCTTGACCTCGGATACATTCATTACTGCGTCAGTAAGCTTATCAGGGGCATCCTTTGTTATTACGAATGCCGAATAATGTAAATCATATTTTTCATCCTCAAGGTCCTGGGCGCTTGGATAAAGCTTTATTATTTCACCGTGTTCCTCAATGGTGCGGTTAATCATGAAGGCTCTTGCTCCCTTTAATACACAGTATTCCTGTATATAAACGGTAAGTCCCACCACATTGAGGTCTATCATATCGGCTTTTGCAACAGCCTTCTTTTCATGCTCCTCAAGCTTTACACCCTTAAACAGCATCTTGCCATACTCCGAAGGTTCAACAGCTGCTGCAGGTATAACCTCCTGAGACGGCTTTTCTGTCTGCAGACCCTTATCCTGAATATTCTTTAGGGATGCCAGGATATCCTCATATTCCTCGGTTCCCTCGTCAGCGCTTTCCTGAATATGGCTTAAGTAAGACTCAAGGGCATCGATTCCCTTAAATAATATATCCACCAATTCTGAGGTAGCTTTCATCTTCCCGTTTCGGATCTCTGAGAATACGCTTTCCATCTCATGAGTAAGCCGCTGCATTCTTTTAAATCCCATGGTCCCAGCCATTCCCTTAAGAGAATGTGCCGCACGGAAAATCTCATTAATTGTATCCTCATTCTCNNCGGCTCCTTCTCGAGCACAAGAATGTGCTCATTCAGGCTTTGAATATGCTCCCTGGTTTCCTCAATGAATATCTCCAGATACTGACTTACTTCCATTTAATGCACCCCCACATTCTTAATGATGGCTTCCGATATTTCATTAAGCGCCACCACTTCATCTGCAAGACCTACGTCCCTTATCATCCTCGGCATCCCGTATACCACACAGGTCTCCTCGTTTTGGGCTATCACATGAATATTCTTCTTTTTATATAGCTTCATGATACCCTGTGTACCGTCCGCACCCATGCCGGTCAGTACTACACATATTATATCTTCTATATCAGTATTGATTAGGGATTCAAACATGATGTCGGCGCAGGGAAGCAGTCCGTTTCTTGGTGATTCCTTCGTGACCGAAAGAGTATATCCGGAGGTTTTTGTACCGTTAATCCTAAGCTGGCTTCCTCCCCTTGCAAGATAGGCTGTTCCCTTTTTCAGCTTTTCTCCGTCCTGGGCTTCCTTTACATTGAATTTGCTTACGCTGTTAAGCCTGTCCGCCAGTGATTTTGTAAAGCCCTCCGGCATGTGCTGCACAATAACTACAGAAGCATTAAGATTGGCAGGCAGTGCAGGCAATATTACATGCAGCGCCTTGGGGCCTCCTGTGGAGCATGCAATAGCAATTAACCTGGTGCCCTTCCGGCCTGCCCTCACCCTGGGTTTTACCCCGGCCGCTCCCCCTATGCCCTTTATCGAAGCCGGTTTCTCTGCCGGTTTATCCATAACCGATTTCTCTATAGCTGTTTTGTCACTCAGCTTAGCGGGCTCAGCTTGTTCCTCCATAGCCGTTATCTCAAAAAAAGTCTTAGGAGGTTTTGTTGTCAGCGGCTTTGCCGTGATCGGCTTAATTTCGTTCAAGCCTGTAGCACAGGCCAGGCATTCAAGAAGCCTATTCTTAAACCTGCTGCTCCTTATTTCCTCATAGTCCTCAGGCTTGGTTACAAAGTCATAAGCGCCAAGCTCAAGGGCAAGTATCGTTTCCTCGGCTTCTTCAGTGGCAATTGAGCTGACAATAATAACTGTTGAATTTATATTCTGTTTTTTTAGCTCATCCAAAAATTCAAGGCCTGTCATCCTGGGCATATTGATATCAAGCAGAACTGCATCTATTTCTCCGGCCCTTTTTTGCATGATGCTTAATGCTTCCAGTCCGTTAATAGCCGTTCCTGCTACAGTAAATCTTTCATCTGATTCAATTATTTCCGAGATGACAAGTCTCATAAGTGCAGAGTCATCTACAATCAGAATGTTTTTCTTCATCTTGCCATACCTTCCGGGTAAAATTATATGCTTTGGTTCTTTCTTCTTTTTCGTTCCTGCTCAAATACAAACTTTATAAGATCCTCCCTGTCCGCCTTACCGATATCGGTAAACGCCACCCTGTGCTCATATTTCTCCGTATGGTTAAGCAGCTTTTCCGAGGCTATTACATTCGCACCCAGCAGAAGCTTTTTAAGCTCGCCGCCGGTAACAAAATTAAGCTTTATTTTAACCTTATCACCCGGATTTAGCGGTTCATAGGAATTGAATCTTGCTCCACATCCGCTTAAATCCGTTATTGAGGCATTCAGCCATGTATTGCTCAGCTGGCTCAGGACACGCTGCGCCTCTGCCTTATCTCCGTCGTTCACCAGTTTTTCCCGTGCCAGGGCGTCGATTATCTCCATTTCCAGTTGTGTAACCTGTCTGTATTCAATATCAAGAACGCATTCCAGACGGTAATACTGTCTTCTTTGAATCCTTTCAAGGGATGTTAAAATTTTTAACGCTGCAATTATTGCGCTGTCCTCCCTGTAGGGGCTCAGCATAACGCAATTACATTGAAAAAGTCCCTTGGAAGTATAAAAGGTCAGCTTATACTTTTCTCCCGGATTAAGCATTATTGTGTTGCCCGCGTAAAGTGGCATGATTATGCATATTGTTTTATCATCTATAAAGTCCATAAGCTGACTTGCATATACCTTGTCAGGATGAAGCACCTTGCCGTTTATGTCTATTCGAACCACATCAACCTTATCCCCTATATTCAGAATGTTTTGCATACTACTACTCCCTCTTCCAAAACTATTACTTTCTTACCTTTGCCTTCAAAAGATTGGCAAAGAGCTGGGCAATTCCCTTCTTTCCCTTAGTCATATCAGGCTCATGCTCACATAAAATATCTGCAAAGCCTGTGACAGCCTTGGTAAATTGTGAATTCGGGTACAGCATTATAGCCGGCTTCTGTCTCATGACCGCCTTTGATACATTGGTATCCTGGGGTATGCAGCCAAGATATTCCAACTTTAAATTTAAGAACTTGCCGACGACAATGTTTAGCTTTTCGTAAAGCTCCCTGCCCTCCTCATAAGTATCTATCTTGTTGGCAACAGTTCTTATGACAGTATCCCCAAGTGAAAACTCTGTTTTTCTGTTGAGTGTCTTCAATAACGCATATGCATCGGTTATGGATGTGGGTTCCGGAGTTGCAATCAGCAGAACCTCCGAGCTTGCCGCAACAAACTCCAATACGGAATCGGCAATACCCGCACCTGTGTCTATAATAATAATGTCGGCTTTTTCATCCAGCTCAACCAGTTTTTGTATCAAATAAACAATCTGATCCTTTGTCAGGCTTGTAAGCTCCTGAATTCCCGAGCCGCCGGATATGAAGCCGATATTTTCCGGTCCGTCCGTAATAATATCGGTAAGATTTTTTCCCTTAAACATCAAATCTGCAAGGTTATATACAGGTCTTATCCCCAGCATTACCTCAATATTGGCAAGGCCAAAATCCGCATCAAGTATTATTACCCGCTTCCCAAGCCTGCTTAATGCAATGGCCAGATTTACCGACAGGCTTGATTTTCCGACGCCTCCCTTGCCGCTGGTCACTGTGATGACTCTCGATACTCGTCTGGGGGCTGCCTGCTGCTTCACCATTTTTCTCAATTTTTCTGCCTGATCCATATTATTGCCCCCTTAACAACTGCTTTGCTATACTTTGAGCATCTATCCTGGCTATATCATCAGGTACGTTCTGCCCGAAGGTAGCATACGACAAAGGCGCATCAGTCAGCATCCTTATGTTAAATAAATTACCTATGCAGCTGGTTTCATCCAGCTTGGTAAAAATCAGGTTGTAATCTGCAATCTCCTTATATACTTCCGTAATTTTTATAAGATCTCGATATTTCGTAGTAGCGCTTAACACCAGATAGGTCTCCCTTTCCTCTCTGGGAATTGCATTTATCAAAAGCTCAACATCGTCTCTGTGTTCCTTATTTCTGTGTGACCTTCCGGCCGTATCCACAAAAACAATATCATAATCCGAGAAGTCATCCCTTGCCTGCTTAATCTCCTCCTCTGAATAGATGACCTTTAAAGGAACGCCCAGAATATTAGCGTATGTTCTTAGCTGTTCGACTGCAGCTATCCGATAGGTATCTGCCGTTACAAACGCCACCCTGGCCTTTTCTTCCACCTTGAATTTAGAAGCAATTTTTGCTATAGTTGTGGTCTTCCCCACACCGGTAGGTCCTATGACAAATATAAATTTCGGGGTCTTCCCGTTAAGCTCTATTGTCTTCGGCTGTCCAAGCTTAAGTATCAGCTTCTGGTATACTGCCGCCAGAATATTATCCATTGAAGCATCCTTCTTGAGAGTTCCTTCTATCTCACTGATGATCTGGTTGGCATACTTTTCATCTACCTCGTTATCTACGAGCTGGTTATATATAAGTCTGATGCATGCCAGGCTCTTGTTGGATACCTCTTTATCCTCAGACTTCTCTGCAGCTTCCTTTTCACTCAACTGCTTTACCAGAAGATTCTGCAGGTCGTTAAGCTTCTTTTCTATGACCGATGGAGCTGCGTCAGCATCCTCGGTACCCTTTACCGTATCCTGTGCAATATCCTCCGTCTCGTCGTATATAATGCCCGGCACCTGTTTTTTTGCCTGAACAGGAGAATTTACGCTTTTCGGTTTCTCAGTCTTGTAGTTTATATTATCATCAACAGCAGCGGTAATCTCCACCACCGGTTTACGAAAGAGCTTATAAATACCCTTGGGTGAAATGGTTTTAATGTTCATTACTATAGCATCCCTGCCAAGCTCCTCCCTGGCAAGCATGATCGCTTCGGTTTCCGTATTAGCCTGAAATTTCTTAATAATCATCAGACAGTCACCATCCCTACGCTCTGCAATTCAACATTTGAATCTATCTCATTATATGATATAACTATCAAATCCCTGAAGTAATCCTGCGTCAGTCGCTTGAAGTACATTCTTACAATAGGAGATGTAATAATAATCGGACTCCTGCCCAAATCCTCCAGCTTCTGCATCTCGTTTTGGAGCGAGGCTATAATCTCCTTTGTCACCTCAGGATCCAGGGACAGGTATGCTCCGTTCTCAGTTTGCTTAACAGAGTCCATAATTTCCTGTTCCACCTTGGGGTCAAGGGTTATCACGCTTGTTGTTTCACCCTGGGGGAAATATTTCCTTGTAATTGCCCTCTTTAAGCTCTGTCTGACATACTCAGTAAGTATGTCGGTATCCCTTGTGGTTGGAGCATAATCTGCCAGTGTTTCCAGAACGGTCACCAGATCCCTTATGGATATGCCTTCACGAAGCAGGTTTTGCAGCACCTTCTGAATTTCGCCAATATTAAGCACCTTGGGTACCAGCTCGGATATAAGGGTCTGATTTGCCTCCTGGATGTTGTTGATAAGGTTCTGAACATCCTGTCTGGTAAGAAGCTCGTGGATATGCCCCTTGATTACCTCCGTCAGATGGGTTGCAATAATTGACGGCGGATCCACTACCGTATAGCCGAGGGATTCTGCCCTTTCACGCTGGCTTTCCGTTATCCAGATTGCAGGAAGGTGGAAGGACGGTTCAAAGGTAGGAATACCGGTGATCTCCTCTTCCACATACCCGGGATTCATCGCCATATAATGGTCGAATAATATCTCACCCTCGCTGACCTGTATGCCCTTTATCTTAATGATATATTGGTTGGGGTTAAGCTGTATATTATCACGCAGCCTTATCATCGGAACAACACAGCCCAGCTCCAAAGCTACCTGCCTCCTTATCAGGACCACCCTGTCCAGAAGGTCTCCGCCCTGGTTGGCATCCGCCAGGGGTATAATGCCGTATCCGAATTCCAGCTCTATAGGATCCACCTGCAGAAGGCTTGTGACATTTTCCGGCTTCCTTATCTCGTTGGCTGCAAACTCCTCCTGTGATACCTCCTCCTCTATATCCTTAACTTCAAGCCTGTTCGCTATAGACCTGCCTGCAAATATAAATGTAAGCCCATAAGCAAGAAACATAATGGCATTTAAAGGTGTTACAATACCAAGGAAGGCCATGCTTCCCCCGACTATATATAGTACCTTTGGAATGGAGAAAAGCTGCCTGACCAGTAAATCGCCGAAATCGGCTTCCTTGCTGACCTTTGTTACCAGTACGCCCGTTGACAGGGATATCATTAACGAAGGTATCTGGCTTACCAGACCGTCACCGATTGTAAGTATTGCAAATTTCTGAAGGGCTTCAGCGGCAGTCAAACCCATGGAGGTTATCCCCATTATAACTCCGCCTGCAATATTGATGATGGTTATAATAAGCCCTGCTATTGCGTCACCCTTAACATACTTGGTGGCGCCGTCCATTGCCCCGAAAAAAGTGGCTTCATCCTGTATTCTTTCTCTTCTTATCTTGGCTTCCGCATCATTTATTGCCCCTGTATTCAGGTCTGCATCTATTGCCATCTGCTTACCCGGCATTGCATCCAGAGTAAACCTTGCGGCCACCTCAGACACTCGTTCCGAACCCTTATTGATTACCATGAACTGGACTATAATCAATATAATAAATATGATACAGCCGATTACCAGGTTTCCTCCTCCTACAAACTGTCCGAAGGTGGTCACAACATCGCCGGGATACCCGGTTGATAATATCAGCCTGGTGCTGGCTACGTTAAGGGATATCCTGAAAATAGTCGTAAACAGCAGGATGGTTGGAAATGCGGACATATTCAGAGCATCCTTGCTGAATATTGCATTAAAAAGTACAATCAGCGAAACTGATATATTCAGTGATATCAACAGGTCGAGAACCAGGGGATTCATCGGTACTATCAGAAATACAATTGCCGCCAGGAGATATAGGATAACTGCCAGGTCAGTCCTTTTCATCCTCCCAAGTCCTCCTTCTATGTAAATTTCAATTAAATAATTATGTGCTTTATAGATTTAGTGTATCTTATCAGCCAGCCTGACTTACAGCTTGTTATTAAGTCCGTATACGTAAGCAAGCACCTCAGCCGTCATCTGGTACAGCTCCGGAGGTATCTCCTGCCCAATCTCCACATTGTAATAAAGCATTCTGGCAAGAGGCTTATTCTCAACTATTACAATATGATGCTCCCTTGCAACCTCCTTTATCTTAATAGCAAGATAATCCGCGCCCTTGGCAATTAATACGGGTGCCTCTGAGGTTTCCTTATCGTATTTTATTGCTGCTGCAAGATGCGTCGGGTTGGTTATAACAACATCCGCCTGGGGCAGAGCATGCATCATCCTGCGTCTTGAGACCTCAAGCATCTTGGCCCTGATCCTTCTTTTTACCTGCGGATCTCCCTCGGATTGCTTATATTCATCCTTGACCTCCTGCTTGGTCATCTTCATATCCTTCTTGAATTTTATCTTTTGGTAGAATAAATCAAATATACCAATTGCCAGGAAAATAATACTTACTTTTAACCCTAAGCTAATCACCAGGTTTCCTGTAAGCAGGACCCCCTGCCATAAATCAAGATCATAAAGGGTCAGCAGCGTTCCCCATTCATCCTTAAGCTTATCATATGCGATATACAATATTACAGCTATTTTTATTACTTCCACCACCAGCTCCTTAAGCTTGTCCTTGGAGAAGAACCTCTTAAAGCCGTTGGCAGGATTGAGTCTGCTTAACTTCGGCCTTAATAATCTGCCTGATATCTTCCATTTTACCTGGTATAGTGTTATAGCAAAGGATAATACGAATATTACCAGTAAGATCGGCAGGCAGGTCTTAAGCACCGTTGATATTGAATCATTCATCAGAGCCTGCGTCATGGGTGCTGTGAGCCCATCATTCGCTACCTTGGAGATATTCTTGTATATCTTGCTGAAGGAATCCACGAAATTGCCGGCAAAAAATCCTGCAACCGTCCTCATTGCAAGGAACATAATTATAAGCTGCAGGGATGTGGTAAACTCCTTACTGACAGCTACCCGACCCTCCATCCTTGCATCCTTAAGTCTTTTTGAGGTCGGCTCTTCGGTTTTTTCCCCTCCTTTGCCTTCACTGGCAAAGTATTGAAGATTATAGGAAAGATACAACCCTCTCAGCGCCCTTCTATGTCATCATATCAATTGCTGCAAGCATCATATCCTGCATCTTGTTGAATATGAAATCCGCAACTGACGGGACCATGCCAATTATAAGAAACATTACTGAAAGCCCCACCAACACCTTCATCTGCATACCTATTACGAACATATTCATCTGGGGAGCCATCTTTGCCAATATCGCCAAAACGGTATTTACAATCAGTATTGCCGTGAACACCGGCAGCACTATTCGGAAGCCTATTATAAAGTACTGCGTCATAAATGAGGCCATAAGCTTGTACATATCCGGGTTGAGAATTATCTGTCCCGGCCCGGCTATCCTGAAGGTATCAGCCAGGGCTCTCAGGAAATAATGATGCAGATTGGTTATCATCATGATCAGCATCACCAGGTATCCGTAAAGGTTGGCTGTAATGGTTGCCCGTACATTGGTGGCCGGATCCAGCTCACTGACCATGGAAAACCCGATCTCCATATCAATTATGCGACCTGCAAAATCAATGATATGATATGCAATATTTGCAAACAGTCCTGTGATAGCGCCAAAAACAGCCTCCTGGGCCGTAAGCAGTGCGTATCCGATAACTCCCGAATATTCCGGCATCTCAACAGGCGCCGAATAATAAATAATTATGGCCAAAAACGCCGATATTCCGGCCTTTACTCTGACAGGAATGTTCTTTAATGAAAAAAAAGGCGCCGTGAATATGAATGCGGATACCCTCACAAGTATTAGCAATAATAATTCAAAATCCAATAAATTATACGTCATGATATCCTTATATAATTACTGAAATTTGAAACAAGCTCGACCATAAAATCCTTAAGCGATGATATTATCCAACTGCCGAAAAGCATTATTGCAACAAATATTGCTATCATCTTCGGAACAAATGTGAGGGTGTGTTCCTGAATGGATGTTACGGTCTGAAATATACTCACCACAAGCCCGACAACAAGGGATGTCAGCAGTATGGGCGCCCCAACCTTGATGACGAGTATCAGCGCCTGCCTTGCTATATCAATTACTACATTTTCATTCATGCTGTTTGACCCCCTCCACTGCTAAAAAAATGTTTCTACAAGCTCTCCGATAATCAGGTTCCAACCGTCGGCCATGATGAATAAGAGAATCTTAAACGGCATTGCAATCATAGTCGGCGGAAGCATCATCATACCCATGGACATAAGGGTGGATGCAACAACCATATCTATTATTATAAAGGGGATATATATCAGAAACCCGATAATAAAGGCTTTTCTCAGCTCACTGATTATAAACGACGGAATGATGACTGTTATGGGTATATCATCCAGCGTTTCAAGCTCCTCTGAGCTTATCCCCGCAATATCCATAAAAAGCTTCAGATCCTTTGCTTCCGTCTGACCTGTCATAAAGATTCTTAATGGTTTTACTCCCGCCTCGTAGGCTTCCTCCTGCGTGATTTCCCCTCTGGATAAGGGCTGCAGGGCATTGGTATTAACCTGGGTAAAGACAGGCGACATAATAAAAAAGGTTAAGAACAGCGCAAGCCCTACCAATACCTGGTTGGGCGGCGTGGTTTGCAGGCCGAGGGCTGCTCTTATAAAGTGCAGGACAATAATTATCCTGGTAAATGAAGTCATCATGATGAGAATTGACGGAGCCAGGGCTATGACGGTAAGCACCAGCAATATCTGAAGAGTTGACGACAGGCTTCCTTCATCCTCATCGGTATTTAAGGTTATTTGTAAAGGCCCCAGGCCGGCATTTATTCCGCTCTGCACATCTTCCGTCTGCTGTGCCCGGGTATTCTCCGCATTAGCAGCATAAACTCTATTAACAGAAAAAAAGGTTAATATACATACCGTCAATAATACAACGATAATTTTCGCTTTTTTCCCCCCACGCTTTATATCAGATGTATTCATGGATACCAACCTTTACTTTTTATTGCTCTTAAACTTTTCTAATAGCTGCTTAAAATTAGGCTTCTGCTCCGCCTCTGCTTCTCTTTGTATTACCTTGTCCGCCTCCAGCTTGGTAATGAAGCTCACATTATCCCTGCTGACGGCAATTACAAAATACTCCTCTGCAATTTTGATAATCTGCAGGAAGGAGCTTCTGCCAAGCCTGCATGCATCTATCACCTCAAAATTGCTTTTCTTCAGCTTGCCCTGGTTTACCTTGCCGACAAGCCTGGTTGCATAATAAGCCCCAGCCAGTATTACGACAAGCAGGATTAGAAGCCCGACTAACTGCAGCACATTATCCAGTGTGGAAACACGGTCAGGAGCAGTCTGCGTCGTATCATCCTTCAGCTTGCTGAGTAAATCCCCTCCCCGGGAAGTCTCAAGTCTGACCAATAAACCTGTCATCATCTTTATCAACCCACTGCTTTCTTAACGGCCTCCAGAACCCTGTCTGCCTGGAATGGCTTAACAATAAAATCCTTGGCGCCGGATTGAATAGACTCAATCACCATGGCCTGCTGTCCCATGGCAGAACACATAATTACATTAGCTGAAGGATCAATCTCCTTGATCTTTTTCAAGGCCTTAATGCCATCCATCTCAGGCATTGTAATGTCCATCATAACCAGATCCGGCCTGGTCTCGGTATACTTGTCAATTGCCTTGAGGCCATTTTCAGCTTCACCTGCGATGACATAACCATTCTTGACCAGAATGTCCTTAATCATCATTCTCATAAAAGCTGCATCATCACAGATCAATATACTTTTTGCCATTTCAACTCTCCTATCTGTTATGTAGTTTTATGTTGAGCTTACTTGTTCTGCCTGACTATCTCAGTAACACGGATGCCAAAAGCTTCCTCCATAACTACTACCTCACCCTTGGCTACAAACTTGCCGTTCACAAGTACATCTATCGGCTCGCCTGCAAGTCTGTTAAGTTCAATAATGGTTCCGGGGGCAAAGTCAAGTATTTCCTTGATGGATTTGCTGGTTCGCCCTAGCTCTACCGTAACCTCAAGGGGAACATCCATAAGCAAATCTATGTTTTCGGGTTTTATGGCTCCGCCTTGAGCTGGTATGAAGGGCGCAAATTGTGCCGGCTGCACGTTCACATCCTGCTGAACCGGCCATGGCATATAGGGCATTCCCTGCTGAGGCATACCCTGCTGGGGCATTCCCTGCTGGGGCATTCCCATATTCATGCCCATATTCATAAATGGCATTCCCTGATATGGATTAAAAGCCTGATTCGACGCATCACCTGCCGGACCCAGCTGCTTGCCGGCCTCTGTCTGGGCTGCTATGTTGCCTGCCGGTGAAGGTGCCGTACTTACATCCGGCTCCATAGTTGTTGCCTGTATGAACTGACTGTATAAATTCCTTGCAAAATCAAAGGGATAGAGCTGCATAAGGACACTGTCAACCAGATCACCTATCTCCATATGGAAGGATACACGTACAAAGGAGCCTTTAAGGAATTCTGCTATTTCTTCACCGCTGATGTTATCATCCATAGCTACAACCGATGAGGTTGGCGGTGTTATGCTGACTCTTTTCTCAAGCATTGATGATATGGAGGTGGCGGCTGATCCCATCATCTGGTTCATAGCCTCGCTGATTGCGCTTAAGTGGAGCTCGGTCATTTCCCCGTCGATATTGGAGCCGTCTCCGCCCATCATCAGGTCGGTAATGACCTTGACATCCCTTTCACGAAGTATAAGTATGTTGTTGCCGTCCAGACCCTCCGCATAATATATCTGGATAAATACGCACGGCTTGTCGTAGCTGTTCACAATATCCTTCCAGGTTGCATATTCCACCTTGGGAGTCGTGATGACCACTCTCTGTCCTACCAGGGAAAACAGAGTGGTAGCTGCAGTACCCATGCTTATATTGCTAATCTCACCTATTGCATCCTTCTCGGCATCGGTCAGACGTTCGTCATGTTCGTCCGCATTATGGCCGGTGTCCATACCGCTAAGCAGCGCATTGATTTCTTCCTGGGATAGCATTCCATCCATAAGCCGCTACTCCTCCTCTCTGATTATTGATGAAATTTTAACCGCATAGGCACCTGAGGAAGCACCGGGCAGTGCGGTGAATTTGTAGATATTACCGACATAAATATTCAACTCGTCGTCCACCTTTGAATTAAGCTTTATAATATCCCCCTTCTGCAGGTTCATGAAATCATTGACAGAGATGGTACTTTTGCCAAGAACGGCACGAAGCGGGACTTTAACCTTGGAAATTGCAAATTCTATAATATCCTGATAGGATTTATCATCGCTCATCTGCATAGTGGAATACCAGTACTTGGTGTTGAGCTTGTCAATCACCTTCTCCAGGCATACATACGGCAGACATATGTTCATCATTCCCTCTATGCTTCCAATCTTTATATTCAGTGTAACAAGGGATATCATTTCACTTGGAGCTATAATCTGCGCAAATTGTGAATTGGTCTCAATCCTCATCAGCCTTGGCTGAAGCTGGATTACATTAGCCCAGGGCTCTCTTAAAAGGTTGGTGCATATAGTGATTATTCTCTCTATTATAGTAAGCTCTATCTCTGAGTAATCCCTTGCCTTCTCCAGAGGATATCCTCCCCCGCCAAGCATTCTGTCTACAATCGCATACCCCAGGTTATTGGCAAGTTCAATAATAATTGTACCTTCCAAAGGTGAAAAATCGACTATACCCAGTATCAGCGGATTGGACAGTGCATTGGAGAATTCGGAATACGTCACAGCCTCAGAGTTTATAACCTCCACCTGCACATTCTTTCTTAAGTATGCCGGAAGGTTCGTTGAAAGCAACCTTGCATAGTGCTCAAAAATAATGTTCAGGGTGCGCAAATGCTCCTTGGAGAATTTTGAAGGCCGCTTGAAGTCATAATTCTTTATCTGCTTTTCGTTAGTTTCTCTGAATTCGTCCGCATCAAGCTCTCCGCTGCTTATTGCCGCAAGCAGGTTGTCTATCTCATTTTGGGACAGGACGTCACCCATTGTCATTACCTCCTAGCGCTCTATTCCTATAATATCATATTATAGGAATAAAATCACCAAATTTCTTAGTCGTACAACAAATTACCAAAGGAAACATTGACAATGAAATCAGAATTGAACAAATCCTGAATCCTGGCGAGTACCCTTTCCTTTATCAATTCTTTGTTGTTATCCACTTCGTCAATTGTATAATTATTAAATTCGTCTGTTACGAATTCCTTGATGTCATTTTCATACTGCGATATTAATTTCTTAAAATCCTCATAATCTTTATGCTTTTTATTGAGTGAAAGCGACACATATACAAAAGCATAATGCTTCTGATCGTCGCTTTTCTTCAGATTGATTGTAAGCTTTCCCTCAATATCGTATACCTCAATATCGGACGGTGATAAATTAAGCTTTTCCTCCTCCGGCGACTCAAGCTCCAGGTCAATAATCTGGGCAACCCTGGTTATAAGCTTGTTGGTCTTCATAGCAGTAGGAACTATTGCAAAGATAATTACACCGCTAAGCACTACATTTATCAATGCCAATGCAAGTACAACCACCGTTAATATATTTCTTTTCATTCTCAGCCCCCCTTTATTTGCTGCTTAACTCATTGTATATCCTGATCTCTATCCTTCTGTTCCTTAATATGCCCTCAGCCGTATCATTGGAAGCCACCGGCTCATACTCGCCCCTGCCTGAAAATTTTATCATTGAAGGTTCAAGCTTGTTGTTTTCAATCAGATATTCGGCCGCATTCAAAGCCCTGGCTGTGGACAGCCAGTTATTGTCCTTAAACGTAGGGCTTGTCATTGGCACATTATCAGTATGACCTACAATTTCAACCAGATAACCGTCAAAGTTCGTCAGAATATCTCCTATCCTGGACAGTATCGGTTTTGCCTCCTCTATGATATCCGCTTTCCCCGATTTGAAGAGTATGGATCCCTTGATGGAAAGCTGCACATATTCATATTCCGGATCAATCGAAAGCTCAACATAATCACCCAGGTTATATTGATCGGTAAGCATTTCAACATCACTATACATCCTTTCGGACTGTAATGCCATCTCCTCTAAAATCCTCTCCTGGGCAGCCTCAAGCTCCTCATTGCTGCCATTTGTATTGCCGTCATCCTGCACCCCTTCAGATTCATCATCTATATCATCACCTGTGCGCTCCGTCTTTTCTCCCATATTGGATATATATTCATCCAGGTTGTTAAGCTGGGTCATACCGGAGGATATAAGCATTCCCTCGCCTATTGCAGAGCCTCCGGCATCAAATATGCTGAGGGCATTGGTCAGGGATATTGAAATATTCTCGAATTTTTCTGCATCTATAGTGGACGCGGCAAAGAGCATGACAAAAAAGCATAACAAGAGGTTCATAAGATCTGCAAAGGTATTCATCCAGGGTGCGTTTCCTCCTGACTGCTCTTCAACTCTTTTCTTAGCCAACGTTATCACCGCCCTCTTCCTTCATGGCTTCCCTGCGTGAAGGCGACAGGAAGGATTTGAGCTTCTCCTCGATAACCCTCGGATTCTCACCTGCCTGTATGGATAGAAGGCCTTCCACCATCAGCTCCTTTATCATGATTTCATTGGAATTTTTATACCTAAGCTTGGTTGCGACAGGAATACATATCCAGTTGGCAAGGATTGAGCCGTAAAATGTGGTAACCAGGGCAACCGCCATATTAGGCCCTATTGTACTGGGGTCTTCCATCTTATATAACAGGTTGATAAGTCCGATAAGGGTACCTATCATACCCCAGGCAGGGCCCATTGCGGCAAGTGAATCCCAGAAGCCCACAATCTTGGAGTGCCTGTCCTCGATACAGTTAAGCTCTGTCTCAAGGATATTCCTGACAAGCTCGGGATCTGTACCGTCTACTATAAGCAATACGCCCTTTTTCAGGAATTCATCATCAATGGAATTGGCGGCTTCCTCAAGCGCCAGTAAGCCTTCCTTTCTTGCAACATTGGAAAGTCCGATTATGGTCTTAATTGTACCCTCTTCATTGGAAGGCTGTACCTTCATAATAAGACTGAAGCTTTTCAGCCGGTTTATGTAGCCCCTGAGACTTGGAGACATGATAAGTACACAGCAGAAGGCTCCGCCAAAGGTAATAAAGATCGAGGGCACATCAACAAAGTTTCCCAGAACAGAAATATCCTGACCAACTATAATACCGTAAATAACTAGAACCAAACACATTATGACACCTAATAAGGACGCCAGATCCAAAACCGTCACCTTCCATCATGATATTTTACGCTTGTTTTATAAGCTTATCTATATTGATTGTACTATATTTCCCTTGAAAATACTTCTTTTTTGTATAATATTACAAGATTTTTAACTTCTTGTCTACTTTCTTTTACTATAATTTTGTTTCCGGATGTCAGAGTAATCACGGTGTCGGGCGATTCCTCAACCTTTTCTATCAAATCGGCATTGATTATAAGCTTCTTGCCGTTCAGCCTCGTAACTTCTATCATGACCGTTCCCCCTATTAAAAGGGCTGCAGACAGCCAGCAACGCTTGACTGTACTGTCTGCAGCCCGTCTTCCGGCATTGCTTAATCTCTTTCATCCATGCCGGTACCTTAAGCTGCTTTAATCAGCATTACCTCTTGAGATTTATCAATTCCTCAAGCAGTGAATCCGATGTGGTTATAATTCTTGAATTGGCCTGGAAGCCTCTCTGAGTTGTAATCATATCGGTAAACTGCTGTGACAGGTCTACGTTTGACATCTCGATTACACCAGTCGATAAGCTTCCTCCGCCCTGAGTCGGATCCTGGCCGATACCGTCAAAGTCCCCTGAGTTCTGGGTTGCCGCATACATGCTGTTTCCTACCGCTTCAAGGCCTGCAGGGTTTGCAAAGGTTGCTACGGCTATCTGTCCCAGCAGTCTGCTGTCGCCGTTATCGTACTTTCCGTATATCTTGCCTGCAGTATCAATGCTTATACCCGTCATATTGCCTGCCCTCTTGCCTGCACCAAGGCCTTCAAGGCTTCCCCTTGTCGGTTCTACTGTTGTAGAACCGCTGGATGCATACATTGTAAGGCTTGAGAAGTCTATGTTGACCGGCCTGAAGGGATTCGGATTGGCAGCTATTGTCAGCCTCAGGCTGTCTCCTGCTCCCGTACCGCTTCCTACATTCACAAAGTTTCCGGTAGAACCGCTGAAGGTTATAACCTGTTGCTGTGATGAGGTTATGGTGACTGATCCGTCCGTCGTATTAACGGCAACAGTACAGTTGGCACCACCGAACTGGAATGAGGTGATTGAGGATGCCTCATATGTTACAGCGCCTGTTGCAGGATCAACTACCTTGTTGACAAATATGGATTGCCCCGACTCATCCTTAATATCGGTAATATCAACGTTGAATGCGTTGGATGTGGAACCCTCACGTATCTTCATGTCGGCAGTATAGGAATGTCCAAGGCTGTCATAGAAGGATATATTGACAATCTTACCTGTGGCGCTTGTAAGCTGTGTATCCTTGCTGTCGATATTGCCTGACAGGTATACCTCTGTAGTTGCTTCGGGCGGTGAATACAGGTTTTCAGGTGCCATGACATTCAGGGCGCTTACCCTGTCAGCCACTGTCTTGGCGGGATCATTCGGATCCACCTGCCATCCCATTACCGATGCTCCTGCAGCGGTGCAAAGAGTTCCGAATGAGTCAATAT
Source organism: Lachnoclostridium sp. UBA1434 (assembly GCA_002329645.1). Lineage (GTDB taxonomy): Bacteria > Bacillota > Clostridia > Lachnospirales > Lachnospiraceae > Mobilitalea. The sequence continues at coordinate 33,300 of DCTS01000002.1, forward strand.
GGAAGGACCCGGCCTTGGTAAAGTAGTTAGTTCCTCCGTAATTAACGATAAAGAAGCCTTCCCCTTCAATCATCACGTCAAACGGGTTATCCGTCCTCTGGGATGCTCCCGTTGCGGATATATTGGATGTTATTGAAGCTACATTGGAGCCAAGTCCTATCTGCATTGCGTTCCGGCCTGTAGTTCCTGTGGCGGGATTAGGTCCGGTTGCATTCTGAGTGGTTTGATAAAATACGTCTGAAAATGTAACTGAGCTTGCTTTAAATCCAATTGTATTTACATTGGATATGTTATTACCTATTACGTCCATCTTTGTCTGGTGTACCTTTAAACCTGAAACACCAGAAAATAATGCTCTCATCATAATTAAATGACCTCCTGGTTGTGCTAAGCAATCAAGTCCGTATCCAATCTGTCAGTCATGGATACCAGGCCCCCTAAAAGGTCCGGCCTATTATATGATTACTGCACCATCAATATTTGTGAATACTCTTTCTTCTCCTTGATTTACAGCGGTAATTACAGTGTTGCTTCTTACATTCACTATAAATGCGAGATTGTCCACCATGACCAGTGACTCGACAATTCCCTTCTCACCGGCTTTTCTTGCTCCTGTTTCAAGGCGCTTGTACTGGTCTTCCGTCAGGTCGATGTTCCTGCTTGCCAGTCTTTCGTTGGCGTGCTTGGAAAATGTAAGCTCTCCAATTTCTGCAGCCTGCTTCTCCTTCAAAATCTCACTGAAGGGAGCATGAGGCGTTTTACTGCCGGGAGCTATTCTTTCGGAAGCATTCGCTCTCGAAGCCGGCTTAATCTTCTCAGTCATCTGTTCAATTGAAGGAAATTGGTTCATCGGAATATTCATGCTTCACCACCTCTTTCTTCAATTATCTTCTGTCCCGTCAGGCTGTTCTTCCTGCTGCCTTTCTTCGGGCCATTCGGTATCCTTCGCCTGCACCTCGGAATTAACTATCTCAACAGTAATTGCATCGCTTGCCGCAGTCAGATACTTGTCGTTGAATACTACTGTAACGCTGTACGTTCCGTTTGCCGCCTTTTCAAATACCGACTTGTCAACTGTTACCGTGTCGCCCTTAAGCTTAAACTTAGACGAATCGATCAGTGTATCGCCAATAATCAGTGCAAGGTCCGTCGCCTTGGTATTGCCGGCTCCCATGAATACATTGAAGGACAAATCCTTCGGGTTGTCGGCATCATACTTTAGCTGAGTCTTTGCCACCTTCGGAAGGTCAAGCTCCCTAAGATATGTCTCATCCAATACGCTGTCAAGCTGGTCTACCGAATACAGGCTGCCGTTAACCGACATCTGAGCCTTGCCGTTGGACATGCTTATGAAATCCACTCGTCCGGATACATATGTCGTGTTACCTGCCTGGTTCTCTGTCTTAATCATAACTGTTTTGCCTACCAGACTAAAGGCCTGCGAATTAGTTGAAATCTGGCTGATATTCTGCAGCTGCTCCAACTGTGAGAAGGTTGCAAGCTGTGCTATGTATTCGGTATCGGTATTGGGATTAAGAGGATCCTGGTATTTCATCTGTGTGACCAACAGTTGAAGGAATGCGTCCTTCCCCAGTGTATTCTCGGTCTGACTTTTCCTGGTTGTGGTTTTTGCCTGTTCTACTACCTTGCCGTCTGATACCGGTTTTATTAAATCGCCCATGTTTTCCTCCTTTCCGGTTTAATGTAATTGAATACTTGTTGCCTCTAAAGATTATTGGTTTTTAATAATCTTTCTAAGATAACTTGTTATCTTTAGACAACTTTGTTGGCTTTAGGAAACTTATTTTCTTTAGGCTGCTTGTCTGCCTTTAAGCCGTCATATCAATATTGCTTCCAAGCGTCATTGCAATATTGTCTTCACCGACATTTACATCAAACTCTGCGGCTGACATTTCATTACCGACTGCCTCGAATTTATGTCCCCGGCTTCTCTTTTGTTCTGCAGCCTGTCCTTCCTTCCCGGGTCCGCTCTCCTGGTCAAAGCCGTTGGCTGATACCGTTACCTCGATGTCCTCAACCTTAAGCCCCTGCCCGGATAAAGTGTCCTTCAGCACCTGGATATTTGCTTCTATGGCTTCCTTAGCAGTTTCATTGCTTACTACAAAGCGGGCTGTCATAATACCTTCTTTTGCTTCGACAGTAAGCCTTAGCTTTCCAAGTCCTTCAGGATGCAGCGCCATCTGAAGTGATGCGTTGTTTTGACTGACCGTAAGCCTAATCTGGTTCACAATCTGATTCACTATTTCCTTAAGCCTCATTGCATCGTTCGTCTCCGGTACATATTCGGCCCGGAACATTCCTGCTTCCCTGAGCCTATCCAACAACCCCTCCTGCGCAGGTACAAAGGAATCCTGTGAGGCCTGTCTTCCGGCGTCCTTATCAGTCATCTCCTTTTGGCTGCTTCTTTTTTCTCCTTCCGGAGCAATGTCTGCGTCAAGAGGCTTAAAGCTTAAGTCCGTTGTTGTGCCATCATCCTGCATTTCCTTGCTGTCCTCTGCAGCTTCACCAAGGCTTGTCTTATTGTCGACGTCTGCTTTCATAACAGCATCGTCTCCATCAGTAACCCCTGCCGGAACGCCTTCCTTAAGGTCTTGTGCATCTAAAGCGCCTGTATCCTGGGCTGTGTTATAAGCATCTCCTGAATATGCGCCCCGGGCTTTAAGCATGTTATTGTCTGTCCTGAAATCCGACCTGCCTGAGATATCTGCCGCTTCACCTTCACTCCCGGGTAAAGCTTGCCCATAAACCTTGTCTGTCAAATCTGCTTCCATGTCCGCCGTCAAACCGGTTTCATCTTCCGTATAAGCTCCGGTCCGGTCAGACCTTTGCATAACCTCGGATAGGATTTGACCAAGCTGCTCCAGGGATAGGCCTGTATCCGATGCTTCGACAGTATTCTCTACAGTCACTAACAGGTTGTTAAGTCCCAGGTTAAGCTCTTCGTCGGTAAGCAGCTGAAGCGGGTCCGCATTGCCGTTGCATACCAGGAAGAGCTGCTTAAGCTTATCGGGATCTGCCAAATCAGCCTGCGTTATCCCTGTATCAGAAAGAAGCTTTGAGAATTTCTCCTGTGACAGATTAAGCGCTTCTCTTACCACTTCCTGCACAGCCATAAGCACAGCCGATATATCGGAGGCATCAATACCTGCCGCATCTTCACCATTCGGTCCGGTACCTTTCACATCATTGGTACTATCCTCATTATCCGCTGCGCTTACCTTGCCTTTGTCCGCAGCCTTGTAAGAGCTTATCTTCTCTGCCGATCTATATGAGCTGATCTTACCTGCTGCTTTGAAGGCTCCGGTCTTATTCGCTGTTTTAGAGGAATTGACTTTATTCGCTGCTGCTTTAGAGGCGCTTATCCTGTGAAAACCTCCGGAACTATCAAGCCTGCTTCTAAGATTACCTATTTCCCTGCCCATTAATAATTCAAAGCCGGAACTGCTTTTTGAAGCTCTGCCTGAAGCTCCGCTTTCTGTCGCCTTGCTTCCCGAAGCCGTGAAAGCTGCATCAGCCGCTTGAAGCATTACACTCTGTGCCACCATGTTCATTCACCTCCTTTCAAATATGATATATATATATTAAGTATTAAACTTAATATCTGAGATTTGGCATTTACCTGATTTTGTTTATTTAATATCGAATTATTTATTTAGAACTGTTAATTACGTNNGTAATTTCGTACGGATAATATCGTACTCGTAATCTCGCACTGTCATTTTTGTAATCGTAATTTTGCACTGATAATTTTATACTCGTAATTTTGTACTGTTGTTTTAGAGCTATTAGCTTTATTCACGTAATTTCATACTCTCAAGATATCTTAAGCTTTAAATTTATTGATTTTATTTTGAAAGCTTCTCCTCATCCATATCCAGCATCTTCTTTGTGATTTTTGCCGCAACAACGCTGTCCATCTCCGCAAGTATGGCTGCACTTTCCTTAGGCTTCATGGCAAGCAGCATCTTTGCCACCGATTCAATATCGGCAGTCAAGGTTTCCATAATCCTGGCTGCTGCCTCGGGATCCATATTCTTGTATATGTTAGCCTTTTCCGTTATGGCTTTGGAATACTGAAGCTGCTCAACCACCTGTCTGTAGATTATCTCGGCATTTGCCGGGTTGATCTGCTCGTAGTATTTTTTATATTCTTCAATATCAGGAGCCGCCTGTGCATATACTACTTCTTCATCAAATTCAAGCTGCCTTTTCTCAAATTCCAACTGGTTTTCCTCAAAGACCTTAAGCCTATCCACCTCAGCCTGAAGCTCGGCATACCCGGCCTGTTCCTCGTCCTTGCTGCTTTTCAGCTCGTTTAGCTCAAGCTCCAGCTCCTTAATCCTTGCCACAGCTTCGGAGAGTGAGGAATATCCAAGCTCATCGACATCGACTTCTTCATCCTCCGGCATATTGGGAAGTATCTTATTAATAACGGGCACATCCTTTAATATGGGTCTTAACACACCCGAGCCGAAGCCACCTGCATCCAGCTTTATAAGTATGATAAATACGGCAAACCATATTACGGCAATTAAAACGGCAATGAGGATGGTTAATACCTTGTTTTCATTCCTTGATCTTTCTTCATCCCTTTTCTTTCTTGCCATTACCTGTCCTCCTTACCCGTATTACTGCTGTAATTATAGCCGGTAAGCTCCTCCGCCGCCTTTCTTTCCTCGGCGTCATATTCAAGCAGATAGCTCTCCCAGGCCTTCTCCTTTAATCTTTCCTGTGTTTTACGTTCAATCATCGCATTGTTCAGCCGGATTCTTGCAACCTCCAGACGCTGCTCGGCAGATCTTACCGCAGCCATCTGGTTCAGTATCTTATCTTCCATAATTCTTATGGATTCCTTTGCCTTCTTTATCTTCACAATATCAAGCCTGTCCATGCTTAAGGCTTTAAGCTCCTCTTCATATGCATCCCTTCTGTCCTTAAGAAGCTTAAGCTTCTCTTCTTCCCTTAAGAGGCGCTGCCTGGCCCTTGCATATGCATTTTTGGCCTGATCCTCCAGCTTAAGCTTTATCTGGAGCAGACTTTCCATACTGTATTTGAATTTCTTCATGGTCAGTCAAATATCTCCTTCAACATCCTGACTTCGGTTTCAAAATCCAGCTTATCGCTTATATCCTGCCTCAGGAAAGCATTCACATCCTTTATCTTGGATATTGCATAATCTATATCTTCATTGGAGCCGTTCTTATATGCACCGATATTGATCAGGTCCTCGGCATCCTGATAAGTTGCCAGAACATTCTTCAGCCTGCCTGCAGCCTTCTTGTGGTCGTCAGTTATTATCGAACTCATGAGTCGCGATATGCTTTGCAGAACATCTATTGCAGGGTAATGGTTCCTGTGTGCAAACTTTCTGGATAGCATTATATGTCCGTCCAGTATGCTTCTTGCAGTATCAGTAATTGGCTCATTGAAGTCGTCGTTATCTACCAGTACCGTATAAAGTCCGGTTATCGATCCTGTCTCAGAGCAGCCGGCCCTTTCCAGCAGCTTGGGCATCTCGGCATATACGCTTGGCGGATATCCCCTTGAAACAGGAGGCTCACCGGAGGCCAGGCCGATTTCTCTCTGGGCCATGGAAAAACGTGTCAGGGAATCCATCATAAGCAGCACATCCTTACCCTTATCCCTGAAATATTCGGCTATAGCTGTGGCAGTCTTGGCCGCCTTTTTTCTTATGAGCGCAGGCTTGTCCGAAGTGGCTACAACTACCACGGAGCGCCTTAAGCCCTCTTCCCCGAGATCTCTTTCAATAAATTCCCGCACTTCTCTGCCGCGCTCTCCCACCAGTGCAATGACATTGATGTCCGCCCTGGTGTTCCTTGCAAACATACCGAGCAGAGTGCTCTTGCCTACGCCGCTTCCCGCAAATATACCTATTCTCTGGCCTTTTCCGACCGTAAGCAGGGCATCCACCGCCTTTACTCCAAGGGGCAGCACCTCGCTTATAATCCTCCTCTTTAAAGGGTCCGGCGGCGGCGCTTCCGCAGGGTAAAACTCTCTGCAGCTAATGGCAGAGCCGTCCATAGGATTACCCAGGCCGTCCAGAACCTTGCCTAAAAGCTCATCCCCGACAGGCACCTTGAAGCTTGTACCGAAGCTCTCTACATGGCTTCCGATTCCGACTCCCGTCATATCGTCATAGGGCATTAGCAGTATTTTATTCTCTTTGAAGCCGATTACCTCGGCTATCTTTTTATCATTATGATTGTCACCGGTTATATAGCATATATCATTCAGGCTTGAGGGCGGTCCGGAAGCCTCCAGAGTAAGACCTACCATCTTAATAACCCTGCCGATTTCTTTTTCATAGCTTTTGTCCAAAAGCTCCGTATATTTATTAAAATCGACCAATTTTCATACCTGCTTTCGTTGTGATTTAGGCCCTCATATTTATATCGGAGTAAATAAAAAAAAACTAAACATTTCCGAGCAATTTCAAATCAGCGATAAGATTAGTAAGCTGTACATCAAGACTGCAGTCGATGATCCGCAGGTCCGTTTCAATGAGACACTGCTGCCTCATAAGGGCCTGATCCTCTTCTATGGTTAGCTTTATATCCCTTCCAAGGGAGTAGACCAGATCTTCCTTTCTGGATAATATGTATGAAAAATCCTCCCTGCTGACACGGATCTTTATTTCTTCCTCCTTATCAAGCTTAAAAAGAGCCTTTTCCACCAGGTAATATATAACATCCTGCCTGTCCCTGGCTAATATCCCGGTTATTTTCTCCACAAGCGAAGCAATGAGTTCCACAATCTTAGGTTCCATTGCAGCCAGCTGCTCTTTGTATTCCTTCGATTGTTTTTCCTTCATGGCCTCAAGCTCTGCAAGCTTCTTCCGATACTCCTGAATAGCCTCGTTCTTGCCTTCCTCATATCCGGTTTTACGGGCTGAAGCCAGTGTTTCTGCCTGAAGCCGGCTGGCATCAAGCTTAGCCTTGTCCAGAATCCTTTGTGCTTCCTTCCTTGCATCCTCTATAATCCTTACTGACTTTTCCGCAAGCTCCTCTTCGGATAAAGCAGGGTCAACAATCATTGCCTGAAGGCCTTCCACAAAGCCTTCTTCTCCATTGCCGGTCAGAAGACGGCTGTTTCTTTTTGCCGTAATGTCCGATTCCCGTTTTATATGGGTGTCTATGGTCTTTCTTTTTTCCTCATTGAGCCTGACGGTATAGGATTTAATGATGTTAGACAATGATTTCGTCACCTCCGCCTCTTGATATGATGATTTCTGAGGAATCCTCCAGCTTTCTTATTATGTTTACAATTCTCTGCTGGGCTTCTTCCACATCCTTCAGGCGGACAGGACCCATGTACTCCATGTTCTCCTTAATCATTGAGGCAAGACGCTTGGACATGTTATTGAATATGACTGTCTGAACCTCATCATTGGCTCCCTTCAGGGCAATAGCAAGCTCATTGTTGTCAACCTCCCTGAGGACTCTCTGAATTGATCTGTCGTCGAGGCTCAAGATATCCTCAAATACGAACATCTTTCTTCTTATCTCGTCGGCAAGCTCAGGCTCTTCTATTTCAAGTGTTTCCATAATGTGCTTTTCCGTACCGCGGTCTACTGTATTGAGTATCTCTACGATAGAATCCACACCGCCGACTATGGTATAATCCTGGTTCATCAGGGATGCAAGCTTCCTTTCCAAAACCTTTTCGACCTCCTTGATGACATCGGGCGATGTACGGTCCATCTGAGCTATACGCTTTGCAACATCCGCCTGCTTGTCCGGAGCCAGTGAAGATATGATAGTTGATGCCTGGCTGGGAGACAGATATGCCAGTATCAAAGCTATGGTTTGCGGATGCTCGTCCTGGATAAAGTTCAACAGCTGAGATGCATCGGTCTTGCGGACAAATTCAAAGGGACGTACCTGCAGGGAAGCAGTAAGCTTTCCGATAACCTCCCTGGCCTTATCCGGACCAAGGGCCTTTTCCAGGAGCTCCTTGGCATATTGTATGCCGCCCTCCGCAATATACTGCTGCGCAAGGCAGATCTCATAAAATTCATCCAGCACCTGATCCTTGGTTGCCGGTGATACGCTTCTGGTATTGGCAATCTCAAGCGTCAGCGACTCAATCTCGTCCTCCTTAAGATGCTTGAATATATTGGCGGAGCGCTCGGGGCCGAGGGTTATAAGCAGAATTGCCGCCTTTTGTATCCCTGATATATCGCTTGGTACTCTAGCCATTCTTATTCCTCCTTAACCCCAATCTTCATTCAGCCAGTTGCGTAAAAGCTGCGCCACTGCATCCGGCTTCTCGTCCACGAATTTCTCTATCATCCTTCGAACCTCTGAAACCTCGTCGAATTCGATATCCTCTATCGACTGGCTCTCCTTGGTGGTTGCTAGAAGCTGTTCCACCGAAAGCTCAGGCTCAAGCTCGGTTACCTCCACAGGCTTAAAGCCCTTGATCACCACGAATGCAATCAGGCCGACGATTAATGCAACAAGTATGTACTGCAGGTAGTCTGTAAAGCTTCTCACTTCAACAACCTTAGGAACAAATACCGGCTTTTCGATTGCAGTTATCTGTATTTTGTCAGTTGATATGCCTGTTGCAAAGGATACCAGAGTATAAACATCTTCATCAACCTCAAGGGGTCTATCCGAATTGTTGGCAATCATATACTCCTCAAAGGTCATTTCCTCAAGCTGACCCATGAACTCAAGCTCCTCCTCGTTATATGTCCTATACTTTCTAAGCACCATGCTTACCGAGGAGTTAGCCGCATTGACGACGCCTGTCTCATATTCGGTGTTTGTCACCCTTTCATTAGGAAGGTAATCGTATTCCTCAATTTCAACATTGCCCTCGGAGGAGGATGAATCCTCTATCATATAGTCCGTTTCGTCATTGGAGGAAGTCCCCGGTATGCCTCCGGAGGTTCCCGCATTCTCGGACTTGTATGTATAGCTGTGGCTGTACACTCCCTGCTCCTGGCCCTCGGCAGGAAGGTATTCGGTATATAGCTGGGTTACCTTGGTGTTGTCTATATCAAGGTGCGGAGCTATCTCAACGTCGTCATAGCCTCTCTTTATCAGCAGCATGTACAGGTTATTTATAAATGTATTCCTTAATCGCTCCCTGTAATCCTCCTGGTTGCTGGCACTGCCGGAATACAGGTCCTTCTCGCCTCCGAACAGCAGATTGCCGTTCTGGTCCGCAACTCGTATCTTGTCGGTAGTACTGTTGCCGATAACACTGGCAACAACCTCCGCAATGGTTTCAGCCGTGGAGGGCTCAAAATCATCATTCACCGTAAGCAAAACACTGGCATTGGTCTCCTTGGCCTCTGCAAGAAGCCTGTTGCTGCTGTCAACCGGAATATAGTAAACCTTAGCATCCTCCACGCCCTTCATTGTAATAAGATAATTTCTGAGCTGGTTTTGGAAATAAAGGTTGATTTTAAGGGTACGGTCACCGTTCGTAGTATTAAGACTGTTTTCCAAAAGCTCGTCCAGTGTCAGACCTGTGGATGGCATGTCATTGCTTGCAAGCAAAAGGACCGCGTCGGAATACCTTTTCAGATCAACCGATACCGTTACCCCGTCGGAGCCCAGCTTATATTCGATGCCCTCCTTTTTGAGAAGGTCCACGACTTCACTGGCTTCCTTGGTATTGCCGGTAATGGTCAATTCCCTGTATTCGACACGGTTGCTGATAATTATCAATATAACAAATGCAATAATTACAACACCGGCCACGCTTATTATCATGGTTTTCTGCTTGGTAGTATACTTCTTCCACATATCCAACAGCATTTTGGGAAGCTGTCTCAATCTGTCCGCCATTCTTCAGACTCCTTGTCAATTTGATGAAGGCCTGCCATCAGAACTGAAGGTTCATGATTTCCTTATATGCATCCAGAACCTGGTTCCTTATGGCTACCGTAAACTGAACCGCCAGATTAGCCTTCTGCTGGGCGATCAAAAGATCATGGGTGTTGTCATTAATGCCGAGTGCATAGGCAATTTCAGCTTCCTCAGCCGCATTGATATAGCTGTTCGTTTCGTTAATCATCCCTTTGGCAGCTTCAAACAGGCTTTCAAAGGTGACATTGCGGTTATCCCTGGCTGCGGAGACCGAGCCTGCGGCATATTGGCTGAACTCGGATAATTTGTCAATTGACGATATGTTCATATTTTACCTCCGGCTATTTGCCAATCTCCAGGCCCTTCAGCGCCATGCTCTTGGTTGCATTGAATGCCGTTACATTGGCTTCGTATGACCTGGTAGCGTCTATGAGATCCGTCATCTCCTGTACTACATTGACATTGGGGTATGTGACATAGCCCTCCTCATCCGCATCGGGATGGGACGGATCATATACCTTTCTCATGGGGGTTTCCGTATCCTCCACTATCCTGGTAACCTTAACGCCGTTTCCCGCAACCCCGGCTGTTTTCATAAGTATCTGGCCGAAGGGCGTTGCATCCTTCTCGGCAAATACAACTGCTTTCCTTCTATATGGATTCCCGTTCTCATCCCGGGTGGTACTGACGTTAGCTATGTTCTGGGATATGATATCCATCCTGAGCCTCTGCGCGGTCATGCCGCTGGCGCTTATATTCATTCCGCTCATTATTGACATTTATATACCTCCTCAATTCTTCTGCAATACGGCCTTTAACCTGTTGAATTCCTGAGTCATTGAATCCAGCAATGCATAGTATCTTATCTGGTTCTGTGCCAGATTGGCCGATTCCGTGTCTATATTAACATTATTGCCGTCCAGCCTGTAGCTTAGGCTTGCATAATCCGTATAAACCCTTGCATCAAGTGCATCATGCCTTGCATTTGCGACCCGTTTGTCAAGTGAATTATCGCCGGCAAGCTCCTGCATAAGATAAGCTTCAAACTGGACATCCTTGCGCTTATATCCGGGTGTATCCACATTTGCAAGATTGTTGACTATAACCTCATTGCGTTTTAAGCTTGCATCGGCAGCCTTGTCAAGAATATTGATGTAATTAAATGCATTGGAACCAATCATATGTGCACTCCTCTCCCATATAACTCCATTATAATAAACTTTTCAAAAAACACAAGATATATTTGTGTATTTAGTAGAAATATACTAAACATTGTGTTTTCATGTCGCTTAATTTTAGGAAGCATCCGCCAAATCCTTCCTCATACAAAAAAGGGACTTATGAGATACTGCTCACAAATCCCTTTGTAACCGTCAATCCGTTAAAAATGCTAATATATTCCATGTTTTACGGAGCCTCTGCCGGTGCGGGCTCATCGCTGGTTAATACTTGTGCTCTTAAGGTTCTTAAGCTCGTCAAACACCACATCGTTCAAAACCTTTATATATGTTCCCTTCATACCCGAGGATCTTGATTCAATCACACCCGCACTCTCGAACTTGCGCAGGGCATTGACAATTACGGATCTGGTTATGCCTACCCGGTCGGCAATCTTGCTTGCAACCAGTATCCCCTCGGTTCCCTTTAATTCGTTGAAAATATGAGTAATTGCTTCAAGCTCCGAAAAGGACAGTGTGCTTATGGCGGATCTTACAATCTGTACCTTCCTGTTCTCCTCGGCACTCTCCTCGTTGACTGATCTCATCATTTCGAGGCCCACAACGGTTGTGCCGTATTCACTTAAGATGATGTCGTCAATGGTGTATGGCTTGCCGGGCTTGTAAATGAATAGTGTGCCAAGACGCTCGCCTGCGATATCTATCGGATTTATAATCGCCTGATAGGAATCAACATCCTCAAATTCAAATCCAAGAGTCCTTAAATTAACATTCTCCTTAGTTGATAGAATATTGAGAAGCCTTTCATTTAACAGATTGTCAATATGCCTGCCCACTGCATCCTTAATCAGTTCCTTAATCTCTGTTACATCCGGCCTGTTCTTTACACCAAGCAGCTTACCCTTCCTGCTGATTACAAGTACGTTAGATTCCAGTATATCGCTCAAGACTACACAGATGTCGTTAAAAACAACCTTATGCGAATTATTGTTATGCAACAGGTTATTAATCTTTCTTGTTTTATCCAGCAACTGCACACTCATGAAATGCTCCTCCAAAAATATACTTAAACTTATTCCTCCGGATTAATTGTATCTTATACATAGTATCTATGCGATACAAGGTTTCTATGCGAAACGTGGTTTCTCATGCAAAACGAGGTTTCTCACGCGAAACGAGGTTACGCATACAAATCCAGTATCATATATGAAACACGTATCTATGTGATACGAGGTTTCGCATACAAAACTGGTATTGCTTTATAATTTTATCATATATTATTTCGAAAAACAATACTTTATTCTTACTTTTGACACACTTTTGCTTTATATTCTGATTTTTAATAGGTAATTAAATAAGTTTTTGTATTAATAAAGTATTTTTATTTATTTTGAAATACTTGCAACAAAGCCGCATTTATCATTACTGCATGCGAGCCTGTTCCCCTTTTCCAGGAGGACTCCGCCGCACTTCGGGCATTTCTCATCCGTCGGCTTCTGCCATGTCATGAATTCGCAATCCGGGTTGTTGGAACAGCCATAATATTTCCTGCCCTTTTTGGTCTTTCTTATAACGATATCTCCTCCGCATACCGGACAGGCAATTCCTATTTTTTCAAGATAAGGTTTTGTATTCCTGCACTCCGGAAAGCCGGGACAAGCCAGAAACTTCCCATGGGGGCCGTATTTGATTACCATATTCCTGCCGCAGACATCGCAGACTTCCTCCGATACCTCATCCTCTATCCTGACCTTGTCAACTTCATTATGTGCGTTCTTAACCGCTTCCTCCAAATCCGGGTAAAAATTGCTTACCACGGTCTTCCATGACACCTTGCCTTCCTCGACACAGTCAAGAAGAGATTCCAGATTGGCAGTGAAGTTGACGTCCACTATGGTGGGGAAAGCTGCCTTCATAATATTGTTCACTGCTTCACCCAGCTCGGTGACATACAGATTCTTATTCTCCTTTGCAACATATCTTCTTGCAATTATGTTTGTAATGGTCGGCGCATATGTGCTCGGCCTGCCTATCCCAAGCTCCTCCAGTGTCTTGACCAGGGAAGCCTCCGTATAATGGGCTGGCGGCTGGGTAAAGTGCTGGTTCTTTTCAAGCCTTATGAGCGCAGGCTTATCCCCTTCCTTCAGGCTGTCCAGAGAGCCTCTGCCATCCTCTTCCTCATCACCCGGGTCATATACCTTCATAAAACCATCAAATACCATTGTTGAGTCTGAGGCTGTGAAACGGTGGCCATTGGCCTCTATCCTGACTGAGGTGGTCTCATACCTGGCAGTCTGCATCCGGCTTGCCAGGAATCTCTTCCATATAAGCTGATAAAGCCTGAACTGGTCCCTGCCCAGGGAATCCTTAAGCAGCTCAAGGGGCAAATCTATATATGTTGGACGTATTGCCTCATGGGCATCCTGTATTTTCCTTCCGGTCTGCTGTGAATTTACCTCGGTAGTCACATAAGATTCCCCGAAATGCTTGCTGATATATTCTTTAGCCGCAGTGTCTGCTTCATTGCTTACACGTACGGAATCTGTTCTAAGATAGGTGATGAGGCCCAGGGTTCCCATACCCTTTACATCTATGCCCTCATAAAGCTGCTGAGCAATCTTCATGGTCTTTTGTGTCGAGAAATTGAGAGCCTTGGATGCCTCCTGCTGCAGGGTACTGGTTGTAAAGGGAAGGGGCGCTTTACGAAGCCTTTCGTTCTTTTTCACATTCTTTACGCTGAATTCGGCGCCCTTAAGCTGACCCAGTATTTCATCAGCCTCGGCCTCGCTTCTAATAGTGCCCTTATTTGTCCCGTTCCCGGCATATTTGGCGGTAAATGTACCACCCTTTCCTTCAGTTGAAAATACAGCTTCAATGCTCCAGAATTCCTCCGGAACAAAGCTGTTGATTTCATCCTCCCTGTCGCATATTAATCTCAGGGCTACGGACTGTACCCTGCCTGCGCTTAATCCGCGCTTAACCTTGCTCCATAAAAGCGGGCTGATGCAATAACCGACCATTCGGTCCAGAACCCTTCTTGCCTGCTGTGAATTAACCAGGTCCATATCTATTTCCCTTCCCTGCTTTATGGAAGCCTTGACTGCATTCCTGGTTATCTCGTTGAAGGTAATCCTGCTTGTGGGCTTTTCTTCAAGCTTAAGGGTCTGGCACAGGTGCCAGGAGATGGCTTCCCCTTCCCGATCAGGGTCAGTTGCAAGGAATACCTTGTCAGCCTTTTTAACCTCTTTTCTGAGCTTTGAAAGCAGCTCACCCTTACCCCTGATGGTTATATACTTTGGTTCAAAGCCGTTCTTAATATCAATGCCCATCTGGCTCTTCGGCAAATCCCTTACATGCCCGTTGGATGCCGCAACCTCGTAGCTGCTTCCCAAAAACTTTTTTATTGTTTTAGCCTTTGCAGGCGATTCCACGATGATTAAATTTCTCGGCATAATGTCTGTTCCCTCTTTCCTTATGCGTACTGTTGCAATAAAATCCTGTTTAACGATGAAGTCTGTTTAAAATATGCTGTCTGTTAAAATAAGATGCCTTTTTCATAGGCGCAATGAGTAGTAGTTTTTCGTTTTCTGCACAATAAGGCCATTCAGCTCAAGCAGTAAAAGCTGCTCCATGCACACCTCAAGAGGCAGGCCGGTTTTAGCAGATATCTCACCCAAGTGAACAGGTTCGAAGCCTAAACAAGCATACACTATTTTTCCTTGCGTTTCAAGCATATAATTATTTATTGTGCATAATGCAAAATCATTATTATTGCACTTTGCATCATTTTTTTTATAATTATTGAGCAGTTCTTCTAAAATATCATCAGGTGATGAGACTAATTTTGCCCCCGATTTTATAAGATTATTACAACCCTCGCTTAAACGGTCACCCACCCTTCCGGGAACTGCATATATATCCTTTCCCTGATCAAGCCCCATATCTACAGTTATTAGAGCTCCGCTCTTTTTGCCGGCTTCAACTACCAGTATACCGTCACTTAGTCCGCTTATAATCCTGTTTCTCATGGGGAAATTGCATGATATCGGCTTTACTCCCGGAGCATATTCGGAAATGATGCCCCCATCCTCTGAAATTGCCATATACAGATTAAAATTTTCTCTGGGATAACAGATATCCGCACCGCAACCGAGCACGGCATAGGTTTTTCCCCCGACGGACAATGCTCCCTCATGTGCGTGTGTGTCTATTCCTCTGGCAAGGCCGCTGATTATCCCGATACCCTCTCTTGCCACGGCACCGGCAAGGTACCCGGTCATCCCGGCACCGTAGCCGGAGCACTCCCTTGACCCCACAACCGCAAGGCATTTTGGACCTTCCCAAGGAAGTCCTTCTTCCCAAGTAAATCTTTCTTCCTTAGGAAATCTTCCTTTAACATACAGGGCAAAGGGAGGATCATATATTTTCTTCAACTTTTCAGGATATCTGCCATCCCTTATATGGATGAACCGTATACCCTTATCGGCCAGCCCGGCATAGTCTCTTTTAATTTTATCCTTATTTCTGCTATTTATTATATTGTTTATATCATTAATATGTAACTTCACTCTCCGGCCGGACAGGCTTGAAGCTAAAGCCTCCGATGGTTCTGCTACCGGAGCTGGAGCCTTTGAAAGCTCTGGTTTTGGAGCTAGAGCCTTTGATAACTCCGCTCCTGGAGTCAAAGCCTTTGAAGGCTCCGCTCCTGGAGTCAAAGCCTCTGAAAGCTCCGCTCCTGGAGTCAAAACCTCCAAAAGCTCCGCTTTGGAAGCTTTGAAGATAACCTCCGGGCTTTCGAATACCTCAAGAAGAAGGCTTATTTTTTTTATCCCGATATTACTTATATTAGCAAGCCAATAGTAATATTCATCCTGCGTCATTTCCACAGCCTCCTCCCCAGTACTTATCCATCACACGGTAGCATATGGCTTCACTTATATGCTTTCGCCCGATACTCTCACATCCGTCCAGATCTGCTATGGTCCTTGCCACCTTTAAAATCCTGTGATATGTACGGGCGCTTAAGCCCATTCTGTTAAAGGCCTGCTCCAGCAGCATCCTCTCGCTGTCTCCAAGCCGGCAGTACTGTTTTATTGTTCTCGGAGTAAGCTGGGAATTAAACCGGATACATTGGTCCTTATACCTTCTTTCCTGAATATCCCTTGCTGTATGCAGTCTCCTTCTTATATCCGCTGATGTCTCGGCTTTGCCGTCTGATTGCAGCTCTTTATAATCAACCTGAAGGACTTCCGTACAAATATCGAATCTGTCAAGCAAGGGTCTCGATATGCGGCCGAGATACTTTGCAACCGAATTGACGGAGCAGGTGCACCTGTTTCTGTCCGGGTAATAGCCGCAGCGACAGGGATTCATGGCAGCACAGAGCATGAATCCTGCTGGGTAACGGAAGGTGGCATTGAGCCTAGAAATTGTCACATATTTATCCTCAAGGGGCTGCCTGAGTATTTCTATTGTACTTTTATTGAATTCCGGAAATTCATCCAGAAACAGGACACCAAGATGCGCAAGGCTGATTTCACCGGGCTTCGGAGTCATCCCGCCGCCTGTCAGGGCTGCAGGGGTAATGGTATGGTGGGGGCTTCGAAAAGGGCGGCGTGTAATCAGTGCTCGGTTGTCCAAAAGTCCGCTTATGCTGTATATCTTGGAAATTTCCATGCTTTCGTCAAAAGACAGTGCGGGCATTATGGTGGGTATCCTTTTTGCGAGCATTGTTTTGCCTGCGCCGGGAGGTCCAATCATAAGGATATTGTGCATCCCGGCAACTGCAACCTCGATGGCACGCTTGGCGGCGTCCTGCCCGGCTACCTCGGAATAGTCCGCATCCTCGCCGCTTCCGGCTGCAAACAGCTCCTCAAGGTTTACCGACTCGCAATCGGCATAGCTGCTGTCGTTTATAATATCCATAGCATCCTTAAGGCATTCCGCTCCATAAGTCTTAATGCCGGCAACCGCAGCCCCCTCCCTTGCATTCTCCTTTGGGACTATGCACCTTGAAAAGCCCTGCTGTTTTGCCGAGTATACAATTGGCAGTACCCCGTTTACCCTATGAATATTGCCGTTAAGACTGAGCTCTCCTATTATAAGGCAGTCCTTAAGCTTTTCCTCGTCAATATATCCGAATGCAGCCAGGATTGCCAAAGCGACAGGAAGATCAAAGGCCGTACCCTCCTTCCTTATGTCGGCAGGGGAGAGATTAACAGTGATTCGTTTCGCAGGCAGCATGAAGCCTGAGTTCTTAATGGCTATCCTGACCCTCTCCCGTGCTTCCTTAACCTCCGAGCCCAGATAGCCCACCATGTCAAACAGAGGCAGCCCGTCGCTGACATCGGCTTCCACTGATACAATAAGCGCGTCTATACCGTGTATTGCTGCGCTGAATGCTTTACTGAACATAAATAGTATTTATCCCCTTCCATTGTCTCTCCCCAATGAAGGAAATATCTGCTAAGGCTTAGTATAACAAAGGGGTTCGCCGCTTACAATAAAAGCATATTTATTTGTACAATATGCATATTATTCCTGGTACTTTTTGTGTTTTTGCTAATATCATGACTTTTCATGATTTATACCCATATGGCATATCATTATTTTACGTTAACAGTCGCCTGCGGACAATACCGGCAGGTATTGCATATATATAAGGAACGTAACAAATATGAATCCGTAAGGTATTGTATATATAGCAGAAATGTATTGAATATATAACTGTAATGTGNNGTAATGTATAAAGTATATATCAGGAATGTGCTCATTATATATCAGGAATCGGTTGACGCAGAGGATATTCTGCTCTACAATAACAATAATCATTACTGACATATATTAGTTTTATTTCTTTAATTAATATTTTTTAAGGAGGAATAACACATGAATACGATAGAATTAAAACCTGGGATTTACTCGGTGGGGATTGTGGACTGGAATTCACGAAGCTTTCATGGTTATGCCATAAATAATGGCACTACTTATAACGCATATCTTATAATTGATGAAAAGATTACCCTCATTGATACAGTAAAGGCCAGCTTTTCCGAGGAGCTTATAGAAAGAATATCGGAGATAGTCGATCCGAAATCCATAGATTATGTTATATCCAATCATGTCGAGATGGATCATTCAGGATCCATCCCTGCAGTTATGAAGCTTGCCAAAAATGCGGTAATTGTAACCTCCTCCCCCGGAGGCAAGAAAGGCCTCATCGCTCATTACGGTGATGCATATCAATATATGGAGGTAAAGACCGGCGATACACTTAAGCTGGGAAAAAGGACCCTTACCTTCGTAACTACGCCTATGCTGCACTGGACGGACAATATGGTTACCTATTGTCCTGAGGAGAAGCTGTTGTTCTCCAATGATGCCTTCGGACAGCATTATACCTCCAATAACCGTTTTGACGATGAGGAGGAGCTTGAACGCATCATGTACGAGCTCAGGCATTACTATGCCAACATACTTATGCCCTACGGCCAGCAGGCAAAAAAAGCCCTGGCTGCCGTAAAAGCCCTGGATATTGACATGATTGCTCCAAGCCATGGCATCATATGGAGAAGTCATATCAAGGAGGCTATCGAAGCATATGAATATTATGCCGAGGGCAGGACTGAGGATTACGCCCTTGTCATATACGATACCATGTGGCATTCAACCGAAGCTATTGCAAGGAGCATTCTGGAAGGCTTCAGCAGAAGGGGCACAAGAGCAAAGCTTCTGGACCTCGGGAAAACTCCTCTTTCCGATGTTATGACGGAGATGCTTAAGGCAAAATATCTTGCTGTCGGCTGTCCCACGCTGGATTCTTATATAACGCCCAATATAGGAGCTTTCCTTACCTATATGAAATGCCTTTCACCAAAAAACAAGCTTGGCTTTGCCTTCGGTTCATACGGATGGAGCGGCCAAAGCATAGGCATTGTTGAGCAGATGCTTAAGGATATGGGTGTTGAAATTATTCTGGACCCTATACGCATTACTTATGTGCCCTCCGAAAAACAGCTTAAGGATATTGAAGATAGAGTTTCGGAAATTAAGATCATGTAATGGGGTTGAAGGATTTGGCTGCCGACAGACTGCGGATATAGCTGATGTTCTATTAAAAATGCAGTCTATATAATGTGAGATTTTCTTCTCCTTAAGCATATAATAAACCAAGAACATATTGGGGTGTTATAATGCGAATATGCGAGCTTCGGGATAAGGAAGTTATAAACTGCAGGGACTGCCAGCGACTTGGCTATGTCTGTGATATAGAATTTGACATCTGTACAGGTCATATAACACATATAATTGTACCGGGCCCGTGCAAGGTATGGGGAATCCTCGGAAGGGATCACGAATATGTCATAAGCTGCTGCTGTATAAAGCAAATTGGCACGGATGTAATCCTTGTTGATGTGGATACGGAGAAGTGTCTTATAAAATGCATATAATGGCAGTATAATCCGTTTTATCGTTAAATTGCTTGACCTTACGAAAAAACTTCAATATAATCAAATTATAGGCAACCTGTGTTTGCTTTTTTAGATGCAGCTATTAGTACATATGGGGAGGAAATACCAATGAAGTGTCCGTTTTGCAACAAAGACAGCACCAGGGTAATAGATTCCAGACCTGCAGAGGATAATAATTCTATTAGAAGAAGGCGTCAGTGTGATGAATGCCAGAGAAGGTTCACAACATATGAAAAGATTGAAGCAATCCCTCTGGTAGTAATTAAAAAGGATAATAACAGGGAACCTTATGACAGGTCCAAGATTGAAGCCGGAGTGTTCCGTTCCTGCCATAAAAGGCCCATTTCCGTGGAACAGATAACAGCTCTTGTTGATGAGATTGAAACTGCTATTTTCAACAGGGAGGACAAGGAGATTCCAAGCCATGTCATCGGTGAACTGGTCATGGACAAGCTCAAGGATCTGGATCCTGTAGCTTATGTAAGATTTGCTTCAGTTTACCGGGAATTCAAAGATGTGAATACCTTCATGAATGAGCTTAAGAAAATACTTGACAATTAACATATTAAATTATTACTTGCATTATACTAATAATTTATTCATCCAATAAAACGACATCATTGATTATTTTACAAAATGGGAGGAATTCATATGCTGTTTGGAGCGCTGGAAGCAGGCGGAACTAAGATGGTCATGGCCATCGGAACGGAAAGGGGCGAGATACTAGAGCAAACAAGCATTCCGACAAGGACACCGTCGGTAACCATACCCGAGATAATCGAGTATTTTAAGAGCAAGGATATTATTGCTATCGGAATCGGCTCATTTGGACCAATTGATCTTGACCGTACTTCAAAGACCTATGGTTACATAACATCCACACCTAAGCTTGACTGGGTTAATTACAATATTGTAGGCACCATCAGAAATGCTCTTAATATTCCTGTAGGCTTTGATACCGATGTCAATGCCGCCGCTCTTGGGGAAGCTTCCTGGGGAAGCCTGGCAGAAGTTCCGTCAGGCATATATATCACTGTAGGAACAGGCATAGGCGTCGGAGCGTATGTTAACGAAGGTCTTCTTCATGGTATGCTTCATCCTGAAGCCGGGCATGTCCTTATAAGCAGGCACCCGGATGACAGCTTCGATGGAGTTTGCCCCTACCATTCCAATTGCCTGGAAGGTTTTGCTTCCGGTCCGTCAATTGTGAAGAGATACGGCAAGAAAGCCGATGAATTGGAAGTCGGTTCGAAGGCTTTGGAGATTGAGGCATATTATCTTGCCCAGGGCATTGTAAACTACATTCTCACCCTCTCACCCCACAGAATTGTGCTGGGTGGCGGCGTTATGAACCGTGAAGATCTCTTACCCCTGATACGTAAGCAGGTTGTACAGCTTATGAACGGCTACATTCGTACGGACCGTTTAAATGACATTGATAAGTACATAGTACCTGCTTCTCTTGGCGGCAATCAGGGAATATTGGGCTGCATCAAGCTGGCCGTGCTTGAAAATTCACATTATCATCTTGATCCAAGGCCTATTTAAATAAATACTGCGTATTATATACTTATCGAATATGTGAGATATTAATTATATTGAAAGTAATGAGTATTCCATTATATTGAACACATCAAGCCCATGGCTGGCAATTAATCAACCATGGGCTTTTTACATGCTGAAACTTTATGCGTATGATTAGCTGTACCTTTGGATTATCTCCTCTGCTGCCTTAATATTATCTTCCTTTGCAGAAACCCTGAACTGGCAGATGAAGCAATCATTGAACATTTTGTATTCATACTGCTTACTTAACTCCTCCATATCACCATGAACAGCGTTGAAGCTCCTTATCAGCTCTTCCTGATCGGAGTCCGGTAAGCCCATATAGCAAAATATATTATAATTGTCTAAAATATCCTTAATCTTGTCTATCTCATCTGCCCCCGGGGCAATCCCGATAATATATTTGTTCTTCTTTTGGGAGTCCTTTCTTCTGATATTAAAGCCCATGAAGCTGTAACCGGCATCGTCTGCAGTGACTATCATATCATATCTTAAGGATTGACTGTCTAAAGCTTTAGTCAACTCCAGCATATTTGCATCGATATCCGTCTTGTTTGTCTTAATTATATAACTCGTATCGATGACAAACAGACACGGACATCCCCCTGCCATATCCTTTATAAAGCTTATAAGGAAATCCTCGTCTTTCCTCAGGCGATAATAATTTACAAATATATGTACAGTATCGCCCTCAATATCTTTTCCGACCTTCAGCTTGCTTTTGTTAAATAAGCCCACTGCAACTGCCTCTCTTCCTGAGCATGATTTTTGCTCTTTATTATATTATTATTCTGTACCCTTCTTTTTCTATTATAGGTTACCTTGTAAAGGTGTTTCAAGACTTGAATTGTACGTATTCAATTATATAATAAACTCAAAGTAAATTTAACCGGATTCCATTTTGCTTTCCAATATAGGTTGGAAGCATGTGCAGCTATAAATTTATTGTAATTCTATATTAATTTTATCGCTAAATCTCAGATCTATCAGACTTCCCTCTATACTGTCACTTAGACCTTTATTATTCACTTCCATATTAGTTATATTATCAATTGTTTTTACTCCAACAGTTTTCGTATTATTTTCTGCAATATATTCCTCATAAATTACATATTTATATCCGTCATACTCAAAGGATAAATAATTTAAGTCCATTCCTTCATTACCTGCTCCGCCTCCCCGGAAATAATACGAATAGGTGAATTCACTCCATGACCCCTCCTTATTTTCAGGAAATTCAAGATCAATATTGTTTGGGGTACCAATGCGGCATGTAATATAGTCCGGCTGTGTATTTGATATGCATACCGATATTGTTTTAGGCGAATCGGCCAGCTTAAAACTAAATAGCACTTCTTCATCGTCAGTACATAGATTCTCTTTATATATAACTTCCTGGATGTCCTCTGTCTGTACATTGGATATTTCTGTATAATCCTTTTCATCCTTAGGAGTATCACCGGGTTCAGTTTGTATGTCATCCATTGATGGTTGACTTAGCTCCGGAGTGCTTGTCACATTCTCTTCGTTTATATCGGAAGGCTGGTCTTCTGTTGCAATAACTTTGCTTTTATTACTTGCGCAGCCTGTCAATAAAAAACAAAGTATTATAAGACTTATATAAAGTATTTGTAATGAACGCACTTTAAACATATATTAAGCTCCTCCAGATTTAATCACACCTAAAATCACATATTAGGTTTTACCCATATCTATCTTACCAATAACTAAAAGCGGCCGTTATATTGTCCATCACATCACATGTTTATCCTATATTAACCTAATTAATATTAGCTTAATTAATGTCAGCACAGCCTACAGCTTCACAGGCCCGTCCCCTATGTCCACTACATAGAAGTCGGCATTATACCCGATTTTTTCTTTGTAGGTTTTGCCTACTTCTTTAATAAAGCTTTCAATATGTGTTTCCTCAACTATATTCACCGTACACCCTCCGAAGCCGGCTCCCGTCATTCTTGCGCCTGTTACGCCCTCCTGTTTTAAGGCAGACTCGACAAGGGTGTCAAGCTCAATCCCAGTCACCTCGTAATCATCTCTAAGGGATTCGTGGGATTCAACCATTAGCCTTCCGAAAGCGGTGATGTCTCCGTTGTTTAAGGCTTTGACGGCCCTTACGGTCCTGCCGTTTTCATATACGGCATGCTTTGCTCTGCGTATCAATGTCTCGTCTCCTATAACATGCTTATACTGCTCGAATTCCTCCTCCGAAAGCTCTCCAAGGGAGTTGACAGGCTTTACATTCTGAAGCCTTCTTAAGGCTTCCTCGCACTCACTTCTGCGTTCGTTGTATTTGGAG
Source organism: Lachnoclostridium sp. UBA1434 (assembly GCA_002329645.1). GTDB lineage: Bacteria > Bacillota > Clostridia > Lachnospirales > Lachnospiraceae > Mobilitalea. The sequence goes on from DCTS01000002.1 coordinate 56,698, forward strand.
TCGCCAAGACCCCGCTTCTTGTTGCTGCAGGCTATGACAAGCCTAGAACCGGCAAGCCTTACGGGAGCGTATTCATAAGACAGGTTCGAGGTGTTCAGGAATATGGCATGGTCCTTCTTACCCATGGCTATTGCAAACTGATCCATGATTCCGCAGTTAACCCCGATGAACTTATTCTCAGCATACTGGCAGAGCAGGGATATATCCTTCAGGCTTATATCCGGATAATACATATCCTTTATTATATAGGCTGTTAAGACCTCGATGCTTGCAGACGATGACAGGCCTGAGCTGTTGGGGATGTTGCCCCAGTATACGATATCCATACCGTATTTCGGCATAAAACAGGAAGTATTATAATTATGTACTTTATCACCGGAACCTTTATCACCGGAGCCTTTATCACTGAAGTCATTATCACCGAAGCCATTATCACCAGAGCCTTTATCGCAAGTGCCTTTATCGCAAGAGCCTTTATCGCAAGAGCCTTTATCACCGGAGCCGCCCTCTCCCTTATAGTCGGTATCCGGAGCCGAATCCGAGGCAGAATGATGGGCAAACGCCCAAAGCACTCCCTTGGGATAATTTGCCCAATCATCCTCTCTATGATAAATCAATTCATCCAGGGATGAAATGATTACTCCCTTTTCCTTAAAATTCAACGAATAAAAGCGCAGGCTGCGATCCTGCCGCATCCTGACAGCCGCATATGTTCCTATAGTTAATGCACAGGGAAATACATGTCCTCCGTTATAATCAGTGTGCTCTCCGATAAGATTCACCCTGCCGGGAGCAAAATAAACCTCAACGTCTTTTATATCTTCGAATATCTCTTTGAAATAAGCAAGCATGGTATCCTTCATGTTTTATCTCACGTCCTTTATTTTATTTTTTGACGCATATAATAACAGGCACATTGCCTATATTATCAGCTTCTTCATTGTCTTTTAGCAACCTTATTTCACTGGCTTTTTCATTGTCTTCTTAATGACCTTATTTTCTGGCTTTTCATTGGTTTTATCACCAGCTTTTATCACCATCACTGACTTATTCACTTTCTTCATGCCTTGCTTATTGTATATTATCATAAAAACAGTCTGAGCAGAAGTATAATTTTGTCCAATTACCGGCAAATATGCTACCCCAGATAGTTTTTCATATTTTTCAGAGCTGATTTCTCCAGCCTGCTGACCTGGGCCTGGGAAATGTTTATTTCCTTAGCAACCTCCATCTGTGTCTTTCCCTCGAAGAAGCGAAGGCGTATTATATTCTCCTCTCTTGGGGAGAGCTTTTCCATGGCTTCCTTTAACGATATTTCTTCTATCCAGTTTTCCTCCCTGTTCTTCTTGTCGCTTACCTGATCCATGATATACAGGGCGTCCCCGCCCTCAACATAGACCGGATCATACAGGGATACGGGGCTTTGTATGGCATCCAGGGCATATACTATTTCTTCCTTGCTTATTCCGATCTCCTCAGCTATTTCGCTGATTGTAGGCTCCTTCTCGTTCTTTTTTACCAGGGCTTCCTTGGCATAGATTGCCTTGTATGCCGTATCACGAAGGGAGCGGCTGACTCTGATTGCGTTGTTATCCCTTAGATACCTGCGGATTTCCCCTATTATCATGGGAACGGCGTAGGTGGAGAATTTAACGTTCTGGTTAATGTCAAAATTATCGATTGCCTTCATAAGCCCTATACAACCTATCTGAAACAAATCATCCACATTCTCGTTGCTGCCGGAGAACCTCTGTATTATTGAAAGCACAAGCCTTAAATTTCCCTTGATATAAAGCTCCCTTGCTTCCTTGTCACCCTTCAATATTTTTTGAAATAATTCATCCTTTTCACTGTTTTTCAGTAATGGCAGCTTAGATGTATTAACACCGCATATCTCAACCTTATAAAGAGCCATGACGAAACCTCCGAATCATAACAAATTAACACGAAGATCAAAGAAAGCAATTCTGCATAATTGCCTGCAGGAGCAGCTTCTCCCGGTGATTTGTGCTAACAATTATGATTCACTTTTTGCCATGTCTTTATACCGGATTGAATTATGAAATAATTTCCATTATTACTCGAAACGCACCATTTCTTTTTTAAGTCTTTTAATTATTTTCTTTTCAAGCCTTGATATATATGATTGGGATATGCCCAGAAGATCCGCAACCTCCTTTTGGGTTCTTTCATTGCCGTCATCGGTGCCCAGGCCGAAACGCAGGTCCACAATTATGCGCTCCCTTTCCGAAAGCTTGGACAGGGCCTTTCTGAGCAGCTTTCTGTCGACCTCCTCCTCAATATTGCGATATATGACATCCTCCTCGGTTCCGAGAATGTCGGACAACAGCAGCTCATTGCCGTCCCAGTCCACATTGAGGGGTTCATCTATGGACACCTCCAGCTTGGTCTTATTGTTCCTCCGCAGATACATCAGGATTTCATTTTCGATGCACCTGGAGGCATAGGTAGCCAGCTTGATGTTCTTATCCGGGTTAAATGTATTGATTGCTTTAATAAGTCCGATTGTCCCTATTGAAATAAGATCCTCAACACCCACTCCGGTATTATCGAATTTTTTTGCAATATATACCACAAGTCTTAGGTTATGCTCAACCAGAATGGCCTTCATCTCACCATCCCGTTCCGTACCCAACTCATTGATTATCTCCGCCTCCTTTACAGGATCCAGAGGAGGGGGGAGTACCTCAGCTCCTCCTATGTAATGGATTTCCCCCTTTTGCCCGAATATTATCGTCCTTATGTCAGGGATCATCCTGAACTGAAACTTATTTCGTATGGATAACTTTAAAAGCATAGCCAACCTCCCGTATTAATACCGATGCATCTTCGATTCAGTTAACATCTTCGAAGTTTTTACAATAGTTCCTTATGTAAAATAACATGATAGTCATCCTTGGCAGACAGCCGGTTATCACAGATAGCGGCTGTAACCTTTTCATTGCTGATTGTCTCCTTGCCTGTATCAATCAATACCTTATCCAGCTTGATACCAAGCAGCATCCCGGTTTTTCCGATGGATCTGTATGGAATAAACCTTAGGTTCAGCATCTGTCCCGTATCAAGCTCAAATGCCTCACCCTCCTGACCGTGGGAATTAATGTATTGCCTGGCCATTTCAATACATGCCAGATCCTCGGCAGGAATGAGCTCCTCCATCAGGACATTTTCCATCACCATTACAGGCTTTTTATAGATCGGATCATACAGACAATTGCCGGTGTCAATTAAACCCCTTGTATCCACGCTTTTATCCTTGTAGACCAGCCTGACATCATATAAATCATAGGAATGGCTTTTAATCCATGCTCGAAGCCTCAGCACAATAAGTACCATTAATACTGCAAGTATCATGGCGATGGCGGGATAATACCAGGGAATGTCACTGAATATGGCTCCCCTTCCTGATTTGGCAAGATATAACCGGAAATCCGTATAATAGTAAATCGAGTTCATAAGACCACCTACGAAAAAAGTAATCAGATTCAGTGCGATCCATTGCTTTATGCAATCTGAAGGCTTCATCCTTCCGAATGCAATCACAATCATTAGTACAGATGCGGCTATGTATATCAGGAGGAACCTTAATGCAAGGTTCATTCCCGGGAATACGGAGGCTATTGCTGCAAATAATGCTCCCGCTCCGGCCGATAAAGCCATTCTAGCGATGCTGCAGGACTTCTTGTTTACCTTCTTTAATAGGAATACCAGTATGAAGTCAAAGCAGAAATTAATTATGAATACGATATCCGGATAAACCTCAAGATACAAGCTTCACCTCCGACCGTCAGCAGCTCACACCATACAGCACAAATATACCTTTTTATCATTCCGAAGGGTATCACATATCTATGCCGGTGCCTGTATGTTGTTTAATATTTATACTGATTATAACGCGTCTCACTTCCATATTATGTCATTTCATGGTATGTATTTATTTTATTTCATTTACAGTATTTTACAGCATGGATTCTTTTTTGCGTTTTTGACACAAAAAATGCTGCCAGGTTATCCTTTATCGGATAATCTGACAGCCTTAATCTCTTATGTATAATGTTTTTTCTATTTATTTATTATGGCGATTTTTTTGAAGAAATTCCGGAATCTTTATCCCGCCCGGATCCGTATTGGTATTAGCCGGCGCTTTGGCAGGCTGACTTACAGGCTCNNTTGTCCGGCTCTGTAATATTGCTCTGCTGAGGCGACTGGATTGACTGTGACTGTACGGTCTGACCGGAGCTGTAGGAACTGCCTGCAGCTGCATAATGTTTCCCAATTCCAAGGTCCGGCTTGTATGCGGAATGGAATGAGGTTGATGCCGGTCTTTTCAGGAACTCAGGTGTTTTAACCGGTTCCCTGCTCCTGCCGTCCAGGCCGGTTGCAATAACCGTGATGGTGGCCGAATCCGGTACCGAATCATCATACATTGCACCGAATATGATATTTGCAGAATCCCCTGCCAGCTCCTGTACCAGGGTTGCGGCGTCATTTGCCTCTACCAGGCTGATATCTCCGGAGATATTTATTATCACATGGCTAGCGCCCTGTATGGTGGTTTCAAGCAACGGGCTTGTAATCGCCTTCTTGACGGCTTCGATGCACTTGTCATCCCCAGTACCCTGTCCGATACCGATATGTGCAACACCCTTGTCCTTCATAACGGTCTGGACATCGGCAAAGTCAAGGTTAATTAATCCCGGAACATTTATCAGGTCGGTTATGCCCTGAACGCCCTGCTGAAGTACTTCATCTGCTTTTTTAAGGGCTTCCGGCATCGTTGTTCTGCGGTCCACAATCTCCAGCAATTTATCATTAGGAATAACGATTAAGGTATCAACATGCTCTTTAAGGCGCTCAATACCGTTAATTGCATTAGCCATCCGCTGCTTTGCCTCGAACTTGAAGGGCTTGGTCACAATACCTACGGTTAAAATACCCATTTCCTTGGCGATCTGAGCAATAATCGGAGCTGCTCCCGTTCCGGTACCGCCTCCCATACCGCATGTAACAAATACCATATCGGCGCCCTTCACCAGATCTGTAAGCTGCTCCCTGCTTTCTTCGGCAGCCTTTTGTCCAATCTCGGGCTGAGCACCAGCTCCCAAACCCTTGGTAAGCTTCTCTCCGATCTGGATACACTGTGCAGCCTTGCAGCTTTTCAGGTGCTGCTTGTCCGTATTGACAGCAACAAATTCAACACCTATAATATTCTCTTCTATCATACGGTTAACGGCGTTATTACCTGCTCCTCCTACCCCGATTACAAGTATTTTTGCAGTAGTATCCGCCTCATTTGTTCTTATCTCAAGCAAGGTCTATTCCTCCTTCATCGTATTCTTGAATTATAGTATTTGCACAGCTGCTATACATTTTTTGTTGTATATTCCGGTTACAAATCCCAGATCTTTTCACTTGCCAATCTCAGTAAAAACCACATTATAATGGGATAATAAATTCGCAACATACAAATTGTGGTGTTCCTAATACTACTATATATAATATCTTTAAATTCCTAAATAATCAAGCACAATTTTAATAAATCTGAATGAAATAGGAATAATTTATCTACTCCGACTTGATTTTTGGCTTTGCAATTACCCTGTCCGTGTTTTTGCCGTACTTTGTCATGTCCAATTCCAGATATGTACCCTCCTGCCCGTTCATAAGACCTTTAAGCTCCCCGTTTTCATCGGCAAGAATACTTTTCAGTCCGGATAAAACCTCGTCATATGTATTTCTCTTGCCCAAAAGGGCAACTACGCTTCCGCAATCAACCGTAACCTCATATTCCCTGGAAAAGTTTATGGTCTTAACATCGAGTGAATACTTTTCAATAAGCTGCGTAAGATTCAGTATAACATTGAACAGCTCGTCCTTCTGGACCTCAAGCTTCTCACCCAGTATGACTTTATTAAACTTAAGTCCCTTAATCAGCGGTATGTCGGTAAGGTGCTCGGAGGAGGCTTCCACAACTATGCCGTCCTTGTCAAAGTAGAGGTAATCCCCCATAAACTCAACACCGCCGGTTATCCTCTTCTCATAAAGCCTTATTTCTGCCGCATGCCTTCCCTTAATCTTTATATCGGCTTTTTCTATGAAAGGTATCTCGGGCTCCTCAAAATATTTATACTTCAGGTAAAAAATAAGTGTATTGTTGTCCAGCTCTGTCTTTATATACCTTTCCTTGATCTCATCAGGGGTATACCTTGTTGTGCCCATAACCGACACCTCTTCCAGACGAAAGCTGAATAAAAATACAAGCACGGGCAAAATAAGGAACAATATTATGGCAAGGCATTTTTTAAGAATTCTCTTTGGTACACTATCAGTTCTTTTTATCGGCTTCCTGCCCATCCCCATCTCCCAGTCCTTATAAAACATTCTCGCTGCAATATCTGATTCTGGCCCCAAGCATGGACATATCCCTGCAGATATCCTCATAACCCCGATCAATGCAGGTTGCATCCCTTATAACGGTTTTTCCTGTTGCACTGAGACCGGCAATAACCAGCGCGGCTCCTCCCCTTAAGTCATGAGCCGTGACCGTTGCGGCACTTAAGCTTTTCACGCCGTCAACCTCAGCCCTTCTTCCTGATTCATCCAGGTTTATAATCGCACCCATTCTTCTGAGTTCCTCGACATTCTGGAATCTGGATTCAAATATTTCTTCAACAATTGTACTCCGGCCGTCGGCAAGGCAGAGCATGGTCATCATCTGTGACTGCATATCCGTAGGAAATCCCGGATAAGGCCTGGTACACAGCAGCTTAACAGGTAAAAGGCGTTCAGTACAGCTTATTTTCAAAGCGTTGTCACTCTCTTCAATCTTACAGCCCGACTTCTGCATGGTGCGTATTACAGTTTCTATCTGTCTTACAGGGGTGTCCAACAAAACTGCATTTCCATTCGTGGCGGCAATTGCTGCCATATATGTTCCTGCAACGATTCGGTCAGACGGGAGGGTATATTCCACATCATGCAGCTTCTTTACTCCCTCCACCTCAATAAAGGCAGTGCCTTTTCCGCATATCCTTGCTCCCGCTTCCGCCAGATAATTGCAGAGCTCCCAAACCTCCGGCTCTCTGGCAGCATTGAATATCCTTGTGGTCCCCTCGGAAAGCACGGCTGATAATATAACATTTTGCGTTGCCCCGACACTGGGGAATTCAAGGAATATGTCATTCCCTATTATCTTATCGGTATGGCAGTGTATGATGCTTTCATTTGGCCCTAAAAACTCCTGTAAGACATTCATCCTCTTAAGGGAGGCCAGATGGTAATCAATCGGACGTTTTCCGATTGAGCATCCGCCGGGATAGGCAATTGTAACTTCCTTAAATCTCCCAAGCAAGGCCCCCAGAAACAGGATTGAGCTTCTCATCTTTCTGACGGATTCCTCCGAAACGGACGAGGAATTTATTCCTGCAGTATCAATTACAAGCACGTCCTTCTCCCATTTGGCTGAACCTCCAAGCTCCTCAAGAACATTTATCATATGGTAAACGTCCAGTATTCTGGGGCAGTTCTTCAGTACCGTAATGCCTTTGTTCAAAATAGCTGCAGCAATTACAGGCAATGCTGCATTTTTTGAACCTTGTATTTTCAATTCGCCCTTTAAACGCTCTCCGCCGATGACCTCAATGCTAGACATAGCACACCTCAGACAATAAAGGTAATATATAAATACTATATGAAACCACCCATGTCCGCGTGATTACGCCTATGCTTATCTCTCGACCCGTATCTGGTTTGAGATACTGAGTACGATCCCCATCTCCACAAGGAGAACCATAACGGAGCTGCCTCCGTAGCTTATGAAGGGAAGCGTTATTCCGGTTGACGGTATGGTATTCGTGACAACTGCAATATTGATAAGTACCTGTGATGCAATATGTGCCAGCACTCCGGTTGCAATCAGTCCGCCCAGCAGGTCCGGCGCATTTATGGCTATTATGAAAATACGCCATATAAATAATATGAAAAGCAGTATAAGTGCAATAGCCCCGAAGAGGCCAAGCTCTTCACAAATTACCGAAAAAATCATGTCATTATGTGATTCCGGAATAAAGCCCAGCTTCTGCATGCTTTCGCCCAAGCCCTTGCCGAATATGCCGCCTGAGGCTATGGCATACAGTCCCTGCAGAATCTGATATCCTTTTGGCTCGGTCTCCACGTTGAGCCATACTGCAATACGCTCCGAGCGGTAGGATACAAAATAAATAAACAGAAAGCCCACCGCTGCAAGAGCGACTCCCGATATTATGAAATATGCCTTCTTCTTGCTTGCGATAAAGCATATCGCAACCATAATAATGCATATAATAAGCGCTGTTGAGAAGTTCTCCACCACGATAAGACCGAGCAAGGGCGATATAAAGAGGAGAACCCTTAAAAAGCCCGTGAATTTATCCAGCTTCCTGGGAGCCATGTTCACTATGTATGCAGTGAATAATATTACAGCTATCTTAGTAAGCTCGGATGGCTGGAATTTGCCTAAGGACCCCAGGCTGATCCATCTCTTGGCGCCGTTCACAACCTCGCCGAATATCAGTACATATATCTGAAGAAAGAGGCATAAAACATACAAAAGTATAACCATATTAATCCTGATTTTCTTAATACTTTTAAAATACAGCCTGTAGTCTATCTTGGATATAAAGAGCATGATCAGTATGCCCACACCTGCAAAAAGAGCCTGCTTCTCCAGATAATGAGTCGGATTGCGATACACCCTCTGAGCGTTATATGAGGAGGTGCTGTATATCATTACCAGACCGAAGCATACCAAAAAAAGCGTAAGAAACAGCAAGCTGTAATCATAATATCTATGTATTCTCTTCCTGCTTGTATCAGCAGCAATTCTGCCCATATATGCCTCCAGGATAACACAGGATTTCGTATAATCTATAATAAACCTAATATTACCTCATCAGTTCCCTGACATATTCCTTGAATAAGCGGCCCCGCTGTTCATAGTTTTCAAACATATCCCANNATCCCAGCTGGCACATGCCGGTGAAAGGAGCACCGCATCTCCTGCCGAAGCATTTTGTGCGCTTATTCTGACGGCTTCCTTCAGGCTCTCTGCCATTATAATACCGGCTAAGCCATGCCTTTTCGCGGTCTGTGCAATCTTTTCCTTCGTCTGTCCTATAAGCACCAATAGCTTAACCCTGCCTTCAAAGCTCTCTATCCAGTCGTCAAACTCCCCGCCCTTGTCATAGCCTCCGCCAATAAGGATTATCGGGCTCTTCATTGCTTTAATTGCCTTTATTGAGGCATCCGGGTTGGTCCCCTTGGAATCATTGTAATAGGTTACCCCGCCTATGGTCTCCACATACTCTATTCGATGCTCGACGGCATTGAAAGCTTTAATCGCCTTTCTTATTACATCCATGGGAACATGCATGGCCAATGCGATACTCACAGCAGCCATGACATCTTCAAAATTGTGCTTGCCCAGGAGCTTCAGCTCGTTAACATTGCAAACCGGCTGCAGGTTGTCTTCATCCGCAAGCCATATTTCATCGTTCTCAAGGTATAAGCCCTTTTCAAGCCTTCTCTCGCTTGAGAAGAACGTTACTTTCGTATTCAGGGATGCAGCCATGCTGCGCAGAGCCTCATCCTCGTAATTCAGTACGCACAGCTCCGACATGGTCTGGTTCTTCGTAATATTTTGCTTGATGCTTATGTAGTTTTCCATGGTATGGTGCCGGTCCAGATGATCCGGAGTAATATTCAATATGGCGCTGACATCCGGCTTGAAATAATGTATCGTCTCCAACTGGAAGCTGCTAAGCTCAATCACCGACACCGAATTATCCGTGGTATCAAGAGCTATGTCCGTATAGGGATTGCCGATGTTGCCGACCACATAAACCTCGTTGTACCACGCCTTCATTATCTCGCCTGTAAGCGCCGTGGTTGTGGTCTTCCCGTTGGTTCCGGTTATGCCGATTATTTTGCCCTTTGAATGCCTGTAGGCCAGCTCAATCTCTCCCCAGACAGGGATACTTAAGTCCCGGCATTTTTGTGCAATTGGATGGTCGGCTGCTATTCCGGGGCTTATGACAAGCAAATCTGTTTCCTTAAGAATCTCCTCCGGGAATTCGCCGAAAATCGCCTTGAAATTATTCTCTGTATCTATCCCGGCCTTTTGACTGTCAATATTCATATTAGCATTGCCGTCATACAATACCGTTTTGGCGCCAAGCCTTTGCAATAGCCTGACTGCAGCTAACCCGCTTCTTGCGGCTCCGAATACCAGTACATTTTTATCCTTAAGCTTTATTGAACTAAGCTGCATTGCTTCATTCTTTACTGCTTCATCATTCACTGCTTCATTATTTACTGCTTCATTATTTACTGCTTCATTATTTACTGCTTCATTCTTCGTTGCTTTATTATGCATGGCTGCCTCCTTGCTTAATTAATGCCCATTAAAGCAATCAGGCATAATATTGCAGTTATAATGGAAAACACTGTTACAACCCTTGTTTCTGACCAGCCCATCAGCTCGAAGTGGTGATGAATCGGAGCCATCTTGAACAGCCGTTTTCCTCCCGTAAGCTTGAAATATCCGACCTGCAGTATGACCGATATTACTTCAACCAGATATATGAGACATACCAGCAGTATGAACAACGGCATTTTCATTATATAAGCCGAGGCTGCAACGAAGCCTCCAAGCGCCAGGGCACCTGTATCGCCCATAAATACCTTGGCAGGATATACATTGTATAAAAGAAACGCCATCAGGCTCCCTGCCACAGCCCCCGTAATCGGAGATATTCCGCTGGATGTGCCGATTGCAACCACGGTAAAGAATGTGGCAATTAACAGAGTTACGCTTGATTCAAGTCCGTCCAGTCCGTCCGTGAAATTGGAGCCGTTTACGGTTCCAAGCACAACTATGAAAAGCATCGGCAGGAACAGATAAGATATATCCAGGTACTTTCCTCCTGAAAATGGTATGAGCATCAGGGTGTAGTCCTCCACCGAATTAACCAGATAATACCCGAAAATTCCGGTCACCAGAACCTGACCCACAAGCTTCTGCCATGCCCTGAGCCCCATAGAGCGTTTCATGACCACCTTTATGTAATCATCCAGGAATCCTATGATGCCAAAGCCTATGGTTACAAATAAAACAGGTATTATCTCCTTATAATCACGAATATAGAACAGTGACGTGATTGAAATGCTTAAGACAATTATTATACCTCCCATTGTGGGCGTTCCGGACTTCTTCAGATGGGATTCCGGCCCCTCCTGCCTTATGAACTGACCGAACTTCATCCTTTTCAGAAAAGGTATCAGCAAAGGGCAAAGCACTACGCACACCCCGAAGGCTATAATTACCGGCAGTATTATTTCAAGCGACTTAAAATTCATAGCTAAACTCCTTACTTCCCATGGTTAAGGGCAAATTCTTATGTATATCCTTTGCATATTATTAACCATGCTATTATACTTTATAACACCGGCATTGACAACAGCTACATAAGTCCCTGACAGGCCATACTGACCGGCTCCTTATATGCCGGAACCTCTGCTGCCCGTTATATGCCGGTCAATCCTTAAGTCATCCTCCCCCGTAATACAATACAAGAGGACTGTCTCTGTTGACGCTTTCACCGGGTAATGGGAACTGCTCTATAACTATGTCTCCGTCACCTATAGGATAAAGCTCTCCGAAATCATATATTTTCAGGAGGTCCTTTACTTCCTTTCTGGTCTTGCCCGTAAAATCCGGTACAGTGAAGGAGCCTACCTTAAATTTCTGTATGTCATCCTCGGAATATCTTTCCTCTATTCCCATGTAAGGAAGTATGTTGTCAAATAAATCGGCAATTACGGGAGCTGCAACCGTTCCTCCGTAATATATCCCCACCGGTTCATCTATCAGCACCAGAGCTATTACCTGCGGGTTATCGGCCGGAGCAAAACCTATGAAGGAGGAGATGTATTTGTTGGAGCTTCTGGGCAGCTTCTCGGAGGTTGCAGTCTTTCCTCCAACCCTGAAGCCCGGAAGGTATGCCCGCCTGCCCGTTCCGTCCCTCACCACTTCTTCCAGCAGCATCTTCATTGTTTCGGAGGTTTCCTTTGACACAGCATTATCGGTTATCTTATAATCCAGCTCCTTAATGCTGCTTTGATCCGGTGATACTGTCCTCACTCCAAAATGCGGGGTTACAAGCCTGCCTCCGTTGACCACGGCGCTTGCAGACGTAAGCAATTGGAGGGGAGTTATCTGGAAGGACTGGCCGAAGGACATTGTAGCCAGCTCAACAGCCTTAATAATCTCCTTTTTATGCATTATTGAATTGGCTTCACCCGGCAGATCTATCCCCGTTTTCTCAAATAGCCCAAGGCGTCTGTAATGCTTATACATATTGTCAACTCCAACCCTTGCGCCTATTTCCATGAATACCGGGTTACAGGAGTTCTTAATGCCCTGTATGAAATCCTGGCTTCCGTGGCCTCCGGCCTTATGGCAGCGGATGGTTCTGTCCTCCACCCTCTTGTATCCGGGGCAGAAAAACCTGTCATCCAGCTTTACCACGCCTTCCTCCAGCGCTGCCGTTGCCGTTACTATCTTAAAGGCTGAACCGGGTTCATATGTATCGCTTATACAGGCGTTCCTCCACATGCCGTTCAGCAGAATGTTCTCCTGTTCATCGGTAAGCGTCATGCCTTCATATTGCGATGCTATCTCATCTATGAGCCGATACGGATCATTGAGATCGAACTCCGGAACATTTACCATGGCATATAATCTGCCGTCCTGAGGATTCATCACAATCAATTTTACATTGTCAGCGTTCTTCGACTGCATCACTTTAAGTGCAGCCTGCTCAGCGTACTTCTGGATATTGACGTCCAGGCTTATATATAAATCATGGCCCGGAACGGGCTCAATCCTGTCTTCTGCCGCATTTTCTATCTCCACACCGTATGCTGTGGTAAGCGTAAGTATGGTCCCCGGGGAACCCTTCAGGTACTCCTCATACTTGACCTCAAGGCCGATAACACCCTGATTGTCGCTTCCCGTAAAGCCTATCACCTTGGATGCAAGGCTTCCGTAGGGGTAATAGCGCTTATAGTCCTCATCCACCATAACGCCGTCGAGGTCATATTCCCTGATCTTATCTGCTACTTCCTTATTGACATTGGATTTTATCCTCTCTATAGAGGATACCTTCTCAACCCGTTTTCTTACTGTTTCCTCACTTAACCCTAGCAGCGAGGAAAGAACCGAAATCACCCGCTCAGGCTCGGTAATCTGGCTATGTATTACCGATATGGTGCAAACCGGCTTGTTTGCAGCAATCTCAACTCCGTTTATGTCAAATATTCTGCCTCTTTCGGCCTTTATCGGTCTCTCTCTTTCATGGAGGGCCTGCGCCCTCACGGCATATTCCTCTGATTTAAAAACCATGAGATATCCGAGCCTGACCGAAAGGCCTGCTGCTGCAAGCATTATCATAACCATTATGATAAAAATGTTTTTCCTGTTATATGTCCTGTTCCTGGCCATATTACCAGACCTTGTATGTCTTGTTGTTTTATTTTATTACCAAGCCTGCGTCTTTATACATACTAAGGTCTATTATCACCGGCCAACAGTTGCCTGTGTCTTTTTTCAGGCGGTACATTTTCTATATAGTATAGTTTTATTGCTTCATTATTCGGTTGTCGTATTACCTGAAGCTTCGTCTGCTGAGGCTGCACCGTCTGCTGAGTCGTCTGTTGCGCCCGGATTGGCTGCCGTATCCTGTCCACTGCCTTCCGAGCCTGCAGCGTCCGTGCCCCCTTCGTTATGGCCCGCTGCTGTATCGTCGGTATCACCCTCCGTGCTGTTGTTTCCTTCAGATGCATTCCCGGCATCTGTATCCTGTGTGCTGTCATTACCATCTGATGTATTGCCGTTGCCTGCACCCTGTGTATTGTCATTTTCGCCTGATGTGCTGCCGTTGCCTGCACCCTGCGTATTGTTATTTCCGCCTGATGTGCTGCCGTTGCCTGCACCCTGCGTATTGTCATTTCCGCCTGATGTGTTCCCGTTGCCTGCACCCTGCGTGTTGCTGCCTCCCGATGTGCTGCCGGCACCTGAATTCTGCGTGTTGTTATTTCCTCCTGTCGTGCCGGCAGCTCCATCCTGCGCACTGTCATTTTCTTCTGGTGTGCCTCCTGTTTCTTCTTCTTCCGCATTGTTCCCGCCTGCATTGCTTTCGTCTGCATTTTCCTGATCATTGTCGTTATCAAGCAGGTAATCTATATCACCTTCCGGATAAATTCCAAGTGCCGGAAGTATTTCTGCCATTACCTTTGATGCCAGCTTCGTTGCTATTGAGCTGTCATCCTGCTTTGGTACATTCTGAGGCTCATCTATCGTGATATATATTACGACCTCCGGATTGATTGCAGGAACATGTCCAAGGAATGATACAAGATATGTGCCCGAACCACGGGGCCACTTCTCTGCCGTTCCGGTCTTGCCTGCTATAGCGTATCCCGGAACCTTCGCCGGCTTTGCAGTACCCTCTTCAACCGTCCTGTACATTGTTTCCTGAATAAACCTTGAGGTTTCCTCAGATACGGTTTTTTTAACAAGCAAGGGCTCAATCTTTTTTACCGTAGCGCCCTCGTCATTTACAATCTTACTTGCAACATGGGGCCGATAATAATTGCCCCCGTTTACAAGGGAGGAATAAGCTGCCGCCATCTGCAGCATAGTCACATTGAACGACTGGCCGAAGCTGCTGGTGGCTATCTCTGTAGCGTTAAGCTTATTATAAGATATAAGTATACCCTCAGCCTCACCGGGAAGATCGATTCCGGTTTTCCTTCCAAAGCTGAAGCCTGTCTGGTAATTATAAAAATTATTTCTTCCAAGCAAAGCGCCTATCTGCATGAGAGCGTCATTACAGGATTTCATAAGCGTCTCTCTTAAGACAAGCGTTCCATGCCCGTATGTATTATTACAGCTTATGTCATAATCTCCGATGTGTTCACCGCCGTCACATACAAATGTGCTGGAGCCTGAAACAAGAGCTTCCTCGAGAGCCGCAGAAACGGTAAAGGGCTTAAAGGTGGAGCCGGGCTCGTAGCCGCTGCTTATTACGTCGTTTTTCCATAAGCTGTTGAGGGCATTAAGCTTCTCCTCCTGAGTCATTGCTTCAATCTCTTCCTTAGTATACAGGATCTCGAGATTACGGGGATCATTCAGGTCATATTCCTGATTTGACGCCATTGCAATAATACTGCTGTCATTCGGATCCATAACAAGAATTCCGATACTCTTGCTCCCTGTCTGCTCGTTGAACTCGGCTATATGCTTTTGTATGATTCTCTGTACATTGGCATCAATCGTTGTTACTATGCTGTTTCCGTTCACAGCCTTATTAATAATTCTTTCTATGTTGAGTGAGGCATCATAATAACCGTACTCCATACCGTTTGTACCGTTAAGCTCTTCATTATAATATTCCTCAATGCCCCATAGACCTGTATTGTCTGCCGTTGTAAAGCCGATTACGTCACAGGCAAGAGTTCCGTATGGATAGTTGCGAATATATTCCTCTTCAAACCACAGGCTCTTGATTTCGGACTTTTCCTCCATCTTGGCTTTGAAGGCTGCAACTTCCTGATACTTCAGGTTCTTCTTAAGTATTACATACTGGCTTTCCGGCCTGTCTTCCAGAATACTTTGAACCTGTTCGGGTTCAATACCGAAGTACTCCTTAAGGGCATCCGTGGTCTGTACTATATATTCCGAATTGAGAATTAGGTTTTTCGGATCAAGTATAAGACGGTAGGTGACCTCGCTGCGGGCAAGCACAGTACCTGTTCTGTCCAAGATATCTCCGCGCTTATATGGCAGAACCGAGCTTACATATGTTTGCCTTGATAAAACCTGTTTACTGTAACGATCACCGTCATTATGCACTATATATATAAGCCTTCCTATTAATCCTGCAAGCATAAGAATAATAACACAAAATACAAGCAATAGTCTTGCTTGCATTCGCGTTGAGAACTTCTTTATTGCTTTTTCTGTAGTATTCTGCATGTGCTTTACACCGTCCGCTTTGTATTATTCCGGTATATCGGCATATTGCCTTACATAGTCTTCCGCTTCACTCCTGTAGCTTATTACCTTATTATCCTTCGGATAAACCATGCCAAGCTCCTCTACGGCAACCCTGTATACATAATCCAGATCATATGCCAAATTGATCTGCTCATAAGCCGCATCATTTTCACTCTTAGCAATCTTAAGCTCCTGCTCCTTCTTAGCAATAAGCTTTTCCGTGGCACTAACCTGGTAATGCAGCATAAGATAATCTACGCAAAAATACAATGTGACTGCTGCGGCTGCCGTAAGTACAAGCAAAGAGGCCTTACCTATTCCGTTCAGTTTCTTTGGTTTGCTTGTTACATGCTTTTTACGGGAAGGTATTTCGTACTGCTCTTCTCTTCTTCTTTCAGGTACCGCATTCAGTTTTCTGACCGTGTTTCCCTCAATATAGTTTGTACGGTAATCATCATATGCATTATGTCTTCTGTTGCCTGCCGCCATGGTCAACCCTCACTCCCGTTATGTTAACGTCTATGTTTATGCATCATCAGTTTTTTATGTGGCTTATCTGTCTCGTAAACTCCTATCTGCTTATCAGTCGTACTGATAGATTGCTATGGTATTCATCCTTTGTCAGCTGGGCTTGTCTTTTCAAATACTCTCAGCTTAGCGCTTTTTGCTCTTGTGTTGCTTGCCAGCTCCTCTGCTGAAGGTAATATGGGTTTTTTGGTTACCTGCCTGCCTGCAGGCTTCCTGTTGCATACGCAAACAGGAAAATCCGGCGGACATATGCATGGATTTTCATTGGTTTTAAAGCAGCTTTTCACTATGCGGTCTTCCAGCGAATGAAATGTAATTATGCACAGCCTGCCTCCCGGCTTAAGAAGCCCGATCATGGTTTGCAGGGAATTCTCAAGAACCTCAAGCTCTCTGTTCAGCTCTATGCGAATTGCCTGAAAGGTCCTTTTTGACGGATGTCCCTGACCGGCTCTCATTTTGGCAGGTATTGCCGCTTTAATTGCTTCATTAAGCTTAAAGGTTGTTTCTATAGGCTTTATTTGCCTTACCCTGACTATATGCTTAGCTATATTTTTAGCAAAAATATCTTCGCCGTAATCTCTTATTATCCTGAAGAGCTGCGCCTCGCTGTAGCTGTTGACTATATCTCCTGCAGTTTTTTCATATCTGGTATCCATCCTCATGTCCAGAGGTGCATCCTCCATATAGGAGAATCCTCTTTCAGGAGTGTCAAGCTGATATGAGGAGACACCCAGATCCAGCAAAATGCCGTCCACATCCACAATTCCCAGCTTATTCAGAACATCCTCTATTTCAGAGTAGTTGCTTCTTATTATGCTTACCTTGTCTCCGAAGGACTTCAGCCTGTCTGAGGCAGCCTTTATTGCTTCCCCGTCCTGGTCCAGGCATACAAGCCTTCCTGTTGACAACCTTTCGGCTATTTTGAAGGCATGTCCGCCTCCGCCGACGGTCCCGTCAACATAAGTGCCCCCGGGATTTATATCAAGATACTTAATTACTTCATCCAATAGTACCGGTTTATGTTCAAAAGCCATGACCCTTCTCCTGTCAGAAGTTTATGCCGAATTGCGACATCTGCTCGGCAATGGCATCCATATTGTCATAATTGTTGTTGTTCTCCCAGCGCTCCCTGCTCCATATTTCAATCTTGTTGAGTACGCCCACAAATACTATATCCTTCTCCAGCGCAGCGTTTTCCCTAAGCTTTGCCGGTATAAGTATTCTTCCCTGCTTGTCCGGCTCACAGAAAACCGCACCCGCAAGAAAATAACGCTGTAATTGACGGGCATCCTTGTTTCCGGGAAGCGCCGAAAGCTTAGCTGCAAATTCCTGCCAATCCTTTTGAGGGTACAGGAAGAGACAACCATCAAGTCCCTGGGTAATTACAAACTCTTCTCCAAGCTCGTCCCTGAACCTGGCAGGTATGATGATTCGTCCCTTGCTATCGATTGTGTGATTATATTCACCCATGAACATAGGCAGCACCTGCATTTCCTTCCATGGCATGTACCACTTTTGTGGATAAGTACACCACTTTACACCACTTCGCTCCACTTATGTGTTCATTTTATAATAATAATGGGAATTTATCAAGTATTAATAGAAAAAAAATAAGCACAGAATGCCCGTTTTTACCGGGAATTCTGTGCTTAATGACTGTAGGTTTACAACATATTGTAGTATATCAGAAAATCGAACAAATTATGTCAATATATAGACGAAACACTCGTTTATGGTAAATTAGTCCTATGCGGCAGCCTTTTTACGCTTAATTGCCAGGATTATTATGGACCCGACAGCTATTACTGCTCCTAAAAGCTGGGATATTGGAATGCCTGTTCCCCATAGAAACAACTGGTCTGTTCTTAATCCTTCCATCCAAAACCTTCCGAGTGCATATATGGACATATATAAAAGCATAATCTCACCGTCAAATTTCTTATGCTTTGTGTATAGTATCAAAAAAATCAGCAATCCGAGATTCCATAATGATTCATAAAGAAAGGTTGGATGCACCTGGATGTATTCAAGGTTGTTCTCCCGGATTACCGTGTTATTTCGGATTTCAAGTATCCTTTCAAAGGCTGCCTCTCTGTCAGCATATTTCTCCTTCAGTCTTATTAGCGGCATTCTGAAATCATCTGACACATCTTTTATATTAAGCTGCATGGCAAAAAGCGAGTCAGTGTATTTACCGAAGGCCTCCCTGTTAAAGAAATTGCCCCAGCGCCCAATCATCTGGCCTGTGACAAGGCCTATGCAGCCGGTATCCATAAAAAGCCATAAGGGATACTTCTTAATCCTTGTATATATAACTGCAGTCAGAATTGCGCCTATGATCCCTCCGTATATTGCAAGCCCCCCGGTTCTTAAGTTGAATATCTGAAGGGGATTATCCCGGAATTCATCCCATGAAAATACAACATAATACAGTCTGGCGCATATAACGGACACAATAATAGCAACCAAGGCAAAGTCAAGATAAACATCGGGCTTCTGCCCCGTCTTTCTTGCCATCCGTTCCGCTATAAGCCATCCCGCCAGCATTCCTGCTCCTATTACTATTCCATAAAAGGCAATTCGAAAACCAAATATATCAAAGCCTGACCGGACCCTCATAAGGTCTATGCCAAGATTGGGGAAGTAAATATTGGTGGGAATATCTGCAGATAAAAGAATGCTCATTAATCTCACCGCCCCTTACTCAAGTAAAATCTACAAAAAGTTGACCACAGCTTTGTTCAATAATAACCCGCTTTTTATACGTTGAACCTGAACAAAATAACGTCCCCGTCCTGAACAACATAATCCTTGCCCTCGGAACGCACCAGACCCTTATCCTTTGCCGCATTATAACCTCCGCATTCAATCAGATTGTCGTAGCTTACAACCTCGGCTCTTATAAAGCCTCTTTCAAAATCCGAATGAATCTTGCCTGCCGCCTGCGGTGCCCGCGCACCGGCCTTTATGGTCCATGCCCTTGATTCCTTTGGCCCTGCCGTAAGAAAGCTTATCAGCCCAAGCAGCCGGTAGCTTGCCTTGACCAGCTTATCCAGGCCGGATTCGAAAAGCCCCAGCTCCTCAAGAAAGAGCTTCCTTTCATCATCCTCAAGCTCGGCTATCTCCTGCTCTATCTGGGCGCATATGACGAAAACCTCTGAATGCTCTCCTGCAGCAATAGAGCGTACTGCCCGGACATATTCGCACCCGGCTCCGTCATCTTTAAGGTCCTCTTCCTTTACATTGGCTGCATATATAACAGGCTTTGCCGTAAGCAGGTTATAGCTTTCAAGAAGCTCTGCATCCTCCTCATCCGCAGCAAAGCTTCTTGCCATATGTCCCGCCTCCAGATGAGACATCAGCTTCTCCAGAAGCATAGCTTCCCTGGCCTGAGCTTTATCATTCCTGGCGCCCTTTACCGCCTTGGATCTTCTGCGCTCCAGAACCTCCAAATCCGCAAATATCAGCTCAAGATTAATTGTTTCTATGTCACGTCCCGGGTTCACGGTTCCGTCCACATGTATTACATTGCCGTCATCAAAGCAGCGCACCACATGGATTATGGCATCAACCTCCCTGATATTGGACAGGAACTGGTTTCCAAGCCCCTCTCCTTTGGAGGCGCCCTTAACAAGTCCGGCTATATCCACAAATTCTATAACGGCAGGGGTCACCTTTTCAGATTTATACATATCCCCCAGAACCTTAAGTCTTTCATCCGGTACGGCTACAATGCCGATATTCGGGTCTATGGTGCAGAAGGGGTAATTGGCTGCTTCGGCACCTGCCCGGGTAAGCGAGTTAAAAAGTGTGCTCTTTCCCACATTGGGCAATCCCACTATTCCTAATTTCATTTGTGTCTTCCTTCCTTCGTTTAATCCCTGGTTTCAGCTGTTATCAATATTCCGCTTATAAATTCCACATAAGCTTTATCTTCAATAATCTCGTTGCTTATCCCAAGGCTGCTTCCCGCAGTCATCGTAATTTTATTTAAAGGATACTTAAATCCCTTTAATGATAGCCCCGTAACCTCCGGTGTAAAGGGAAGCAGCGATACAAATCTGCCGTACTGGCTGCTCCTGTCTATAGTAAAGCTTTTATCGCTAAGATAAATCCTGTTGTTCGAATCCAGTATGCATGCCTTTATCCCAAGCTGCATTGGAAGCAGAAGAAGATTGATATTAGCCAGCACATGGTCCAGCCTGCTGCCGGTGCCGCCTGCAATATCTATCACTGACGGATTGTGCATCAGTGCAAGCTCCAATGCTATCTGGGTATCAGTCTTATCCTTTTCTGTCGGAAAGGTCCTGACAGGCGTCGACATCTGCTTGTATTTTTCCAGAAGTCCGGAAGGGACCGAATCAAAATCACCGACAATATAATCCGGTCTGATATCCCTTAAGTCGGCGGCAAACAGTCCCCTGTCTGCAGCAATAATCATGGAATAGGCATTCTCCGATACAAGCCTGCCAAGAAAGTCCTCATCAATATGCCCGCCTGATATAATTAATATTTTATTGGTTCCTTCAGCCATATATACACCGGACCCCTTCTAAGTACAAAACTAAATACGGTCTGTCCGGCAGCTCCAGGTATTCATGCGTAACTTGAACTGACTTAATCACTGCCTGCCAGCTATCTTACAGAAGCCGTATATTCATAAAATACTTTATTATAAGCATTGATATTATCTGTAATATTGCCTGAAAATATTGCAGTTCCGGATACAATAACATTTGCTCCGGCTTCTAGCACCTGTCTTACATTATCCGCAGTAATTCCGCCGTCCACTTCGATGTCAAGGCTTAATCCGGCCTTGTCAGCAAGCATTCTCAATTTCCTGATTTTTTCAAGTGAGCCCGGTATAAACTCCTGACCTCCNNAAAATCCCGGTTCCACACTCATGATAAGTACCATATCAACAAGCCCCAGCACATCTGTTATTGCCTCCAGGCCGGTGCCCGGATTTATTGATACGCCTGTTTTTAATCCCATCTCCCTGATTTTAGTGAGAGTGGCCCGCAGATTGCCGCAGGCTTCCGCATGAACGGTAATGATATCGGAGCCTGCATCCCTGAAGGCCTCAAGATATCTTGACGGCTCCTCTATCATAAGATGGGTATCAAAGATAAGCCTTGAATTTTTGCGTATTGATGCTATGACCGGAATACCCAGGCTGATGCTGGGTACATAATTGCCATCCATTACATCAAGATGAAGATAGCTTAATCCGGCATTCTCTATTTCCTTAATCTGTTCTCCCAACCTGTTAAAATCGGCTGCCAATATTGATGGTGCAAGTATAATCATGATGCCCTCCATACCTATGATGCTTATCGTGTATCTCTATATGCTCCTATATACTTTCTATAAAAGGCCCTTTTGCTTTAGCTATACTAGATAAAGTCACGTGATTACGTAACCTGTTCATTCAATATTTCCTTATGTCCTTCAGTTCTCTGTACATGTCCTTATAATTCTCATAGCGAATATTGCTGATCCTGCCCTCATTCAGGGCTTCCTTGACTGCGCATCCGGGTTCGTCAAGATGCATACAGCCCTTGAACCTGCATTGTTCCTCATACAAGGTAAACTCAAGAAAATAATCCTTAAGCTCCTCTTTGTCGATTTGATTAATATAGAGGGAGCTAAAACCGGGCGTATCCATGACATATGTGTTCTCTTCCACATAAATCAATTCGGAGTGCCTGGTAGTATGCTTCCCTCTTTTTATTTTTTCGCTGACGCTTCCCGTCTCCATGTTTGCTTCAGGTTTAATCTCATTTACAAGGGAGGACTTGCCCACACCTGACGGTCCGGCTAAAACCGTAGTCTTTCCCTTGATAAGCTCGTATACCGCCGGCAGATTATCCTTTTGGGTTACGCTGGCGCCCACAACCTTATATCCGCTCATAAGATAAGTATTTATAAGCAGCGACATTTCACTTTCGGGAACTATATCCTTTTTATTGAAGCATATAATCGTGTTAATTCTCTGCCACTGCATCATAATCAGGAAGCGGTCAAGCAGATTAAGGTTGGGAGCCGGATGAGCAGCAGCAAATATTACCAGTGCCTGATCAACATTTGCAACCGCAGGTCTGGTCAGCTCATTGATTCTCGGATATATATCTGTTATAGTGCCTTCGCCGTCAGGAAGGCCGGCAGTTTCAATATTAACATTATCTCCTACCAGCGGTTTAAGCTCCAAATTCCGGAAAATGCCCTTAGCCTTACACTCAAAGATCCTTCCGGCCTCAGGCACATGCACATAGTAAAATCCTGCTATTCCTTTTATGATTCTTCCCTTCAAGCTATTCCTCCACAGCCTTAAACGTTACCTTCCATGTATGGGGTTCGCTCTCTCCCGGTATCTTGAACGGTATTCCGTCAACGTACATTATTGCGTGAGCATCGGAATCGGTTTCGCTCTCATATGTTGCCTTAAGCGGGAATTCCACAACCGATGTCGTTTCGGAATATATTTCAAATCCTTCATTATCCTGCTCAACCTCGATGATGATTTCGGCCTCGCCGTCTCCCACGTAATCAAAAGGATTGATATCTATAATTACAGTCCCGATGTAATACGATATAATACCTGAACCGGTGCCCCCGTTATTGCCGCCCTGATTGTTGTTGCCCGGATCACTGTCGCCCGGATCGTTATTACCCGGATCGTTGTCACCCGGATCGTTGTTGCCGGGATTATTATCCCCGCCTGTCTGGGCATCGGCAGGCCCTGTGCTGACAATTACGTTTATAGCGGTACCCTTATCTACCTCCAGGTTGACTGTTTGATCCTGGAATGATATCTGCCCTTTGGGATAGTACTCCGAGCTTTGATAATCCACAGTTCCCAGCTCAAGTCCTTGACTGGCAAGCATTTGCTTAGCAGCCTCCGCAGTTAAGCCTTTCAGATCCGGCACCTTTACCTTAACAGCTTCCGGTCCCTTGCTGATAATTATTTTTACCTCATCCCCGCTGTAAACATAAGAATCCTTAGGCGGGTTAGATTCTATTACATCACCCTTAGGTACAGAGTCGCTGTATGCGTAATCAACCTTGGCCACAAGATTATAATCGGCAAGCTTGCTTTTAGCTTCGGCTTCGGTCAGGCCATAAACATAAGGGATCAAAAAGGCTTCCTTACCCGAGCTTACCGTCAATATAACCGTGGTGCCCATAACGGCGTCATTGCCTCCCTGAGGATATTGATTTATGACATAATCCTTCTCGAATACATCCGAAAAATCCTCCTGGATTTTGATATCCGCTTTTTTATCCTTTGCTTTGATTACCTCAATTGCCTGATCCTTCGTATAACCTATAACACTCGGGAATTTGTACAGTTCTTCCGATACTGCCTCTGTGGGCTCCGGAGTAGGTTTATCGGTGGGAACGGCAGGGGTGACGGAAGCTTCGACTTTTGATTTATTGTCCTTATCCTCACTCTTATCTCTTGGGATTATAAACCATACAACAATGAAAATTATGGCTAATGCCAGGACGACGATTGCTGCAATGGTTCCGATTGTCAATACCTTTTCCACCTTGGTATCGACGGAATCCAGTTCTTCTTCGTCATCCGCCAGTACTGCAGTATCTCTTTCAGGGTCTGTCTGGTTATTGTCCTTGTAGGCCCCGTTCTTGATTCTTCCCAAATCATCCGATATATTAATCGTAGGTGAATCACTTGCCGAATAAGCCGGGATCTGAACAAAATCCCCATCCGGATTGGACAGCGCCCTCTTTAAATCCGCAATAAGCTCAGAGGCTGAATGATATCGTCTCTCCGGCCTCTTTTGCATGCACTTTTGTACAATCTTATCTACACTCAACGGAATGCTTTGATCCAGATCCCGAAGCCTAGCGGCTTCACCCTGGATATGAAGAAGCGCTACTGATACGGTGTTATCACCCGCGAAAGGCACCATCCCCGAAAGCATCTCATATATGGTCACTCCAAGTGAATAAATATCGCTTTTTTCATCACTGTAACCGCCCCTGGCCTGCTCCGGGGAAAGATAATGCACCGAACCCATGGCATTAGAAGTTATAGTATTGGAGTTGGTTGCTTTGGCAATCCCGAAATCGGTAACCTTAACCTTGCCGTCTCTTGAAATAATAATATTCTGGGGCTTGATATCCCTGTGGATTATATGGTTATCATGGGCCGCCTCCATTCCCTGTGCAATCTGAATGGCAATTCCCACTGCTTCCTTTACATCCAGCTTTCCTTTTCTTTCAATAAAACGCTTAAGGGTAATTCCCTCAACAAGCTCCATGACTATATAATATAAGCCATCGTCATCGCCGACATCATATACGTTCACAATGTTGGGATGGGACAGTCCCGCTGCGGACTGTGCCTCACCCCTGAATTTATTCACAAAGCTTTTATCTCTTGAATACTCGGGCTTCAGCACCTTAATGGCAACATTGCGGTTAAGCCTTTTGTCCCTGGCCTTATATACGTCCGCCATGCCTCCTGAGCCGACAGTATCCACTATTTCATACCGATCGCTTATTGTCATACCGGGTTTTAACATATCTCTCACCTCTTCTTTAAACTTTTACAATAACGACTGCAATATTATCCCTTCCCCCATTTTCGTTTGCCTTTTTAACCAAGGTTTCTGCAGCCGTTTCAGGGTCATCGGCATTCTCCCTGACTATCTTTTCAATTGTCCCGTCTTCCAGCATATCAGTCAGCCCGTCCGAGCACATAAGTATAATATCTCCGTCCGATAAGCTTACTTCAAAAAAATCCGGCTCTACATCATTGCTGGTACCCAGAGCCCTTGTAATTATGTTCTTATTAGGGTGCCTTCTTGCTTCATCCCTGTCAAGCTCTCCGGTCCTGACCATTACTTCGACAAGACTGTGGTCTTCTGTTATTTGTCTGATTCCTTCGCTTATTACATACAGCCTGCTGTCACCAATATTGGCAACATACATCTCGTTCTCATAGATGGTTGCCACGACAAAGGTGGTGCCCATTCCCTCAAGCTCGCTTTGCTCCAGCGCCTTTGCCCGAAGCGCCTTGTTGGTTTCCCTGATTGCGCTCTCAATCATTGCTATTGGTGATGTCAGGCTGCTTTCCTTTATCCAATTAATGAAATACTCAACGCAGAATCTTGAAGCATAATCACCGGCATTATGTCCCCCCAAGCCGTCCGCTACAATAAACAGATTGGGCAGGTTGCCAACAGGATGCACTTCACAGGCAACATAATCCTGGTTGATCCTTCGTCTTTCCCCGATATCTGTAACTGAAAATGCTTTCAAGCCTGCACCTCCCTCAGCCCCAATTATCCGGACAATCCTGCATTTTAAAAAAGCAGCCATGTCGATTATTCGCCAGATTTGTCTAAAAAACTATTACGCAACTGGCCGCATGCAGCCTCAATATCTGAGCCCATTTCTCTTCTAATAGTAACATTAATTCTATTTTTTTCAAGTATATTTTTAAATTTTTGCACCGCGCTTGCTTCAGATTTGCGGTAATTTCGTTCTCTTACGGGGTTAAGCGGTATAAGATTAACATGACAGTTTAATCCAGTTAAGAAGGCTGCAAGCTCCCTGGCATGCGTTAAGCCGTCATTAACTCCTTCTATCAGGCTATACTCAAAGGTAGGCCTTCTTCCGGTTTTTGTGCAATAATACCTGAATGTATCCATTACCTCATCCAGGCTATAACGCCTTGCAATAGGCATCAGCTTTTTTCTAAGCTCATCGTTGGGAGCATGAAGTGACAATGCCAGAGTCACGGGCAGGCCTTCATCTGCAAAGGCTCTTATCCTGTCCGGAATTCCGCAGGTTGATACTGTGATATTTCTTGCACTTATATTGAGGCCGTCCCGGCTTATCAATATTCTGATAAACCTTATAAGGCTGTCATAATTATCAAAGGGCTCCCCCGTACCCATGACGACCACGTTACTGACCCTTTCACCCGTTGCTGCCTGAATTCGGTAAACCTGATCCAGCATCTCCGAAGCAAGAAGATCCCTTTCCTTACCTCCCAGTGTGGAAGCACAGAAGGTGCATCCCATCCTGCAGCCCACCTGCGAGGATATGCACACACTGTTTCCATGCTTATATTTCATCATTACACTCTCAATCACACTGCCGTCACTTAAGCCGAAAAGGTATTTTTCGGTGCCGTCAATCTCGGAATGCCTTAAGGTAATAGTCTCCAGTGCAGTAAGAGGATATCTCTCCTTTAGCAGGCTTCTGAGCTCCATTGGCAGATTTGTCATGTCATCATAGCTTGTCACAAGCTTGGAATGCATCCACTCATAAAGCTGCTTTGCACGAAAAGACGGCTGGTCAAGCTCCTTCATTATAAGTACAATTTCATTCATATATAAGGATTTTATATCCGGTGTCTCCATCTTAATCATCCTGTTCTGCAGCTATTAATCCCGCATATTCCTTCTTAATCATCCTGCTCTGCAGCTATTAATCCCGCATAT
>DCTS01000002.1:83880-87396 GCA_002329645.1 Lachnoclostridium sp. UBA1434
CGCATATTCCTTCTTAATCATCCCATTCTGCAGCTATTAATCCCGCATATTCCTTCGCATCCTGGATATAAAGAAGCCGTCACAGTCATGGATACCCTGAATAAGCTGGAGATACCCTGATTCTGCTTCTTTGCCGGCAAGACGACCGGAAATATACGGCAGTAAGCTGTCGGCATGAAAATCATGGTTCTCAAGAAACCATTCCATGTTTTCAATATTCTCTTCTTTATTCACAGTGCAGGTACTGTATATAAGAACTCCTCCGGGCTTAACATATTGACATGCCGTACTTAGAATCCTTCTTTGTAAGCTTACCAGCTCTTTTTGTTGATTTTGTGTCATATTATATTTTATATCAGGCTTTTTTCCCAATACCCCTAAACCGCTGCAGGGAAGGTCTGCGATTACCACATCCGCCCTGCCATGGTCCTGAAACCTGTCATTTGCCGCATCCCAGATCATAATCTCCAGGTTGTCGATTCCCAGGCGCAATTTATTCTCTTCAATAAGCTTTATCTTTGTATCGGAAACATCCCTGGCAGATACAAAGCATGCAGTCTCAGCCGCATGCAGGGCTTTACCGCCGGGTGCCGCACATACATCAATTACATAAGAGTCGCTGTTTAACCCCGCCGCTTCGCATACCAGCATGGAGCTTTCATCCTGGATCGTAAACAACCCTTTTTTAAATGCTTTGATATTATCCAGATAATCATATCCCGATATTCTGAAGGCATAATCCAGATACTTTCCGTCCTCTACGGTTATTCCCTCCGAGATAAGAATCTCTTTAAGCTCAGACGGCTCTACACGACTGCGGTTGCAGCGTATGGCCGTTGCCTTCACCTTAAGGGAATCCGACAGCATAACCTGAGCTGTCTCAAAGCCATATTGTGCAAGAAGCATGGATGCCATCTCACGGGATACCGAATACATAACCTCAAGATATTGTAAGGGGTCTTTGTCTTTATCCGGATAAACTATATCTGTCAGGTTCTGTGCAATGCTTCTTAAAACAGCATTCACAAAGCCTGACAGTCCACCAAATCCTCTTTTTTTAGCAAGCTTGACAGCCTCGTTGCAGACAGCCGATACCGGCACCTGTTCCATGTAATTCATCTGATATACGCTTAGTCTTAAGATGTTTCTGATAACCGGCTTCATCCTGCCTGTTGGCGTTGATGAAAATTTATTGATAATATAATCCAGGGTAATATAGCGCTCCAGGGTACCTGTAAACAGCCTTGCAATAAAGGCCCTTTCCTTCTTGTCAAGCTCCTGATACTTTGCTAGTGTATGGTTTAATACATTGCTGGAGAGCTTACCCTCTTCGATTACCTTAAGCAGCATATTCAAAACTATTTCTCTTCCGTTTGCAATATCAGTCACGTCTCCTTCCTCCGAACAGCAGGAACAGTCTCAGAAGCTGCAGTATCGATGCTGCGGCTGCGGCTACGTAGGTAAGGGCCGCGGCATTCAGCACCTTCTTTGTATGATCTATCTCCTCGCCGTAGAGAATTCCGGTTTCACCAAGCCTTGCAACAGCACGCCTTGATGCATTGAACTCCACAGGAAGGGTGATAAGCTGCAAGAGAACTGCTGCCGAGAAAAGGATTATTCCCAAATCAATAAGAAACTGGGAATTTGTGCTGCCGATAAGCAATCCAATCAAAATCAGCGGCCATGCTATAAAGGAACCGAAGCTTGCAACCGGCACCAGCGTACTCCGAAGCATCAGAGGCGCATAATGCTCATGATGCTGAAGAGCATGCCCGCACTCATGGGCTGCAACTCCTACGGCTGCAACGGAATTCTGTCCGTAGACCGAATCGGAAAGACGCAGCACCTTTTTTCTGGGGTCATAGTGGTCGCTCAGCATGCCCTCGGCTCTTTCAATTTTGACATCATAAATACCTGATCTTGCAAGAATCCTCTCTGCCGCTTCAGCTCCCGTCAGCCCGGATATGCTCCTCACACGGGAATATTTATTAAAGGTTAACCTGACTCTTGCAGAAGCTGCCAGGGATATGACTAATCCAATTATTACAAGTATATATGTGGGATCATAATAATACATAAATGGCATATTAACACTCCTTTCACAATGTATCTTTCATTAAATTATTTGAATTATTAATTACTTTAATTAATTATTACTTTAATTATTACGTTAAAATTTACTTCTTTAATTATTTCTCCTGTAATTATTTCTTCTTTAATTATTTCTTCATTAATTATCTCTACTTTAATTATCTCTTCTTTAATTAACTCTTCTTTTATTATCTCTTCTTTTATTATCTCTTCTTTTATTATCTCTTCTTTATTATATCTTCCATTTATTGCCTTTCTTCTGCTCACTGTATAACTTTAGCTCAATATGTCTTCCATCTATATCTTATCTTCAGCTCACTGTATATTTCAGCTCAAGATGTCTTCCATCTATATCTTATCTTCGGCTCATTATGCCTTCCATTAATTATACCTTCCGTTCATTAACAGTAATATATTAGTTTCCTTACTCTCCCAGCCTGGTGCCTGCAGGAATTGAAAAGCCCCTGAGGAATGCCCCTGCATCCAAACGCTTCTTTCCTTCCAGCTGAAGCTCCTTTATAACCAGGGCGTCATTGCCTGTCATTACCACAATTGCATCCTTCCGAAGCTCTATCACCTGTCCGGGTTCGGCTTTGGCCTTTGTCTTCTCAACACCGGCACACCACAGCTTTATGGTTTTACCGTTATAGCTTGTATATGCGCTTGGCCAGGGATTAAGACCTCGTATCAGGCGCTCTATATTAACTGCGGGCATTGTAAAGTCAATCCTGCCCATATCCTTATCAAGCATTTTTACATAGGTTGCCTTCGAATCATCCTGATGTATCCTTGTCGCGGTACCTTCCTTTATTTTGTTAAGGGCTTTGACTAAAAGCTCCGCTCCCAGAACGGCAAGCTTGTCATGCAGGCTGCCGCCGGTTTCATCATCATCTATCGAAATGCTCTCCTGAAGGATGATGTCTCCGGTATCTATCTTATCATCCATATACATGATAGTAATACCCGTATACTTGTCCCCGTTAATTATTGCCTGCTGAATAGGCGCTGCCCCCCTGTACATGGGAAGCAGTGAAGCATGTACATTTATGCAGCCGTATGGCGGAATATCCAGAAGCTCCTTCGGCAGAATCTGTCCAAAGGCGGCAACAACTATGACATCCGGAGCAATTCTCCTTATCTCATCTAAAACCTCAGGGTTTCTTACCCTTACAGGCTGCATAACATATAGCGCGTAAGAGAGGGCTAATTCCTTGACAGGAGAAATGCTTAATTGCTTACCTCTGCCTTTTTCCCTGTCCGGCTGTGTTACTACCGCAGCAATATCAAAGCCGTCTTCAATCATTTTCTTTAAAATCACCTTGGCAAAATCGGGTGTGCCCATGAACAAAGCCTTCATTGGCCTATGCCTCCCTTTTAGTCAAACAGGCAGTATGCTCATCCGGACTTTGGCTTATGTTGTCCGCA
>DCTS01000015.1:0-22016 GCA_002329645.1 Lachnoclostridium sp. UBA1434
CAATGTTTTCATCGTCGGGAACAGCAGCACATCCCTTATAGCCTGGGAATTGGTCAGCAGCATGATAAAACGGTCGATGCCTATGCCTATTCCGCCTGTGGGCGGCATACCGTATTCCAGAGCGGTAAGGAAATCCTCATCCATCCGGTTGGCTTCCTCGTCACCCTGTGCCCGCAATGCTTCCTGTGCTTCGAAGCGAATTCTCTGGTCAATCGGATCGTTAAGCTCCGAAAATGCGTTGGCCATCTCCCTCTTGGTTATGAAGAGCTCGAACCTCTCCGTATAATCCGGCTTGTCGGGCTTCCTGCTGGCCAGAGGTGAGATCTCAACGGGATGATCCATTATAAAGGTCGGCTGTATAAGGTGTTCTTCAACGTATTCCTCAAAGAACAGGTTGAGGATATCTCCCTTCTTGTGCCTTGCCTCGAATTCTATATGATGTTCCTTTGCCAGTGCCTTGGCACTCGCCTCATCCGGAACCTGGTCAAAATCTATTCCGGAATATTTTTTGACTGCCTCTACCATGGTAAGCCTTTCGAAAGGCTTGGAGAAATCTATGGTGCAGTCATCATAAGTAACGACTGTCGTCTTAAGCACCTTCTCGGTAACAGTACGGAACATATCCTCCACAAGCTCCATCATGCCGTAATAATCCGTATATGCCTGATAAAGCTCCAGCAGGGTAAACTCTGGATTATGCCTGGCGGACAGACCTTCATTCCTGAAAACCCTTCCTATTTCGTATACGCGTTCCAGGCCGCCCACAATAAGCCTCTTCAGATATAACTCAAGGGAAATTCTCAGTTGAACGTCCTGATCCAGGGCATTATAATAAGTATTGAAGGGTCTGGCTGCAGCGCCGCCCGCATTGGGAATCAGCACCGGTGTCTCCACCTCTAAAAACTGCCTGCTGTCAAGATAGTTCCTGATTTCCCTTATAATCAGGGATCTCTTAATAAAGGTATCCCTTACCTCCGGATTTACTATAAGATCAACATACCTTTGCCTGTATCTTGTATCGGTATCCTTAAGTCCGTGGAATTTTTCAGGAAGTATCTGAAGACTCTTGCTAAGAAGGACTAAGCTATGTGCCTTAACGGATATCTCTCCCGTATGGGTCTTAAATACCTCGCCCTCCAGGCCGATGATATCGCCTATGTCATACTTTTTGAATTCCGTATAGGCTTCTTCTCCTATCTCGTCCTTCCTGACATATACCTGGATGTCTCCTCCCAGGTCTCTTATATTACAAAATGAAGCCTTCCCCATCACGCGCTTTGACATGATGCGTCCGGCAATTCTTACATTCTTACCTTCATAATCATCATATTTATCTACTATATCACATGAAGAGGATGTTACATCATATTTCATTATTTTGAAGGGATCCTTCCCGTTTTCCTGAAGCTGGGCCAGCTTTTCCCTTCTCACCTTCAGCAGCTCATTAATATCCTGCTCCGGCTGTGCCTGAATGTTTTCATCAGCCATACCTTATCACCTCATATCGTAGTAAATGCCCTAACCTTAAGCTTTTCTCAAGTGGACTTTTGAATCTCCAGTATCTCGTATCTTATTAATCCCGAATGTGTATGCACATCCACTATGTCGCCTACACGTTTTCCAAGTAATTCCCTGCCAAGAGGTGATTCGTTCGATATCTTTCCTCTCAGGCTGTTGGCTTCGGTTGAACCGACGATTTTATACACCAGCTCTTCCTTGTATTCCATATCATATATTCTGACCTTACAGCCGATATTGATTACATCGACATCGACCTCATCCTCAACCACAACCTCGGCATTTTTCAGGATTTTATCAATTTCTTCAATTCTTGCTTCAATGTCCCTTTGCTCGTCCTTGGCCGCATCATATTCAGCATTCTCGGAAAGATCCCCCTGATCCCTTGCCTCTTTTATCTTCTGGGCAACCTCTCTCCTCTTATTCACCTTGAGATCCTGCAGCTCTTCCTCAAGACGGCGCAAACCCTCATAAGTCAAAATGTTCTTCTTCTCTACCATAAAAACACCCTTCCTCCATATGCTATAAATAACATACAATACATTCAAAGTATTATATCTTATCAAAAATACATTGTCAACATTAACTGCCTGTCAGCTTACATACATTTCCATATCGTTAAAAATTCTATCCGTCTGAAAAGATACATTATATCTTATCTTTCAAACACATAAAATATTCTATTCTTTTATGAATAAAGCTTACAATACTTTATCAAAAATTCCGGTAAAATCAAAGGTGGCAAAGTAATCCGCAGGTGTTTCTGCTCTGCGTATAAGCTGTACCGAGCCGTCCTCCCTAAGAAGAAGCTCTGCCGATTTTAGCTTGCCGTTATAATTGTAGCCCATGGAAAAGCCATGTGCCCCCGTATCATGTATAACTATAAGGTCACCGATATCAATCCTGGGAAGCATCCTGTCAATGGCAAATTTATCATTGTTTTCACACAATGACCCTGTTATATCATATTTGTGATCACAGGGAGCATCCTCCTTGCCCATAACTGTTATATGATGGTATGCACCGTACATGGCAGGCCTCATCAGATTTACGGCGCTTGCATCAAGCCCTATATATTCCTTATATATATGCTTTTCATGCAGCGCTGTTGCAACCAGATGCCCGTAAGGGGCAAGCATGTAGCGTCCCAGCTCGGTATATATTGCAACATCACCCATTCCGGCCGGCGTCAGGATATCTTCATAAGCCCGCCTTACTCCTTCCCCGATTGCCAAAATATCGTTCGGGTCGTCCTCTGGCCTGTAAGGAATGCCAACACCTCCGGACAAATTGATGAATTTAAACTCTGCCCCTGTTTTATCCTTTATCTCCGCCGCCAGCCTGAATAATATTCCGGCAAGCTCAGGGTAATAATCATTGGTTGCGGTATTGCTTGCAAGAAATGCATGAATGCCGAAGTACCTGGCTCCTTTACCCATCAGCCTCTTGAAGCCCTCTATAATCTGATCCTTTGTGAAGCCGTACTTGGCATCCCCCGGATTATCCATGATCCCGTTAGCGGTCTTAAATATGCCTCCCGGATTGTAGCGGCAGCATATGGTTTCCGGTATTCCTGCAACCCTTTCCAGAAAATCAATATGGGTATAATCATCCAGATTGATAATTGCATCCAGCTTCCTTGCCTTTTGATACTCCTCGGCGGGAGTAACATTGGATGAAAACATAATATCCTCACCCGTAAAGCCACAAGCCTCCGCCAGCAAAAGCTCGGTCAGTGACGCACAATCCAGGCCGCATCCTTCCTCCTTAAGAATATTAAGAATAAAAGGATTCGGTGTTGCCTTTACCGCAAAATATTCCTTGAAGCCCTTATTCCATGCAAATGCCTGTTTTAACTTCCTTGCATTCTCCCGGATACCCTTCTCATCATATATATGAAAAGGAGTCGGATAAGTTTTGGTTATTTCCTTTAACTGTTCCAGGGTTACAAACGGCTTCTTCATAAATACCTCCTGTTATCTTCTCATATCGTATACGGCAAATGTTTTGGCGTTATGCTTCATAATCTATTCTGATAAGCTCACATCTGCCGGATAATACACAGTCAATGTACTCCTTAATGTCCTTAAGATGATGGTCAAAAACCATTCCGCTCCTGATTTGCTCCTTGCCATGGGAGTCGGTGCCTGCAGTAACAGGCTTCTTATGCTTTTTCGCATAAGCTGCTGCCTGTCTGTCAAAATCCTCGTTGCGATTGCCGACATTAATTGCCTCAACGGCATCAATACAATCGGGAAAAAGCCTTACCTCCCTTATATAGGGACGGATACGGAACGGATGGGCATGGACAACCAACCCCCCTGCTTCACTGATCCTTTTATACTGTTCCTCTATAGTCCAGGAAAGCATATCCGGATGACTGATAAGCCATTCCTTATCAAGGCCGTAGATCAGAAATTCCGTGCCCCTGTAATTAGATTCCCAACCGAAGAATACCGACAGTCCGATCTTATCACCTACAAGCTTTGCATTTTCAAATCCCCTGCAGAATTGCTCCACTCTTTCCTGCCAGGGCAAATCAGACGAAATACAACTGTTCCCGTTAAAAAAATGATCGGTAACAATAATTCCGTCATAGCCAGCTCCCTTATATATAAGCGCCTGCTCCTCACCGCCTAAGAGGGCGCATGCACTGGCTTCGCTTGTATGCAAATGTGTTTCATATTTATATCCAGCCATTCTAATCCGGCCTTTCTTATATAGTCGTGCTGCCCGAATGAGAAATTCATATTAACCCGGTTCGGGCTGCATATATATTATAACTTACGGATTAACCAGGTCCTTGATGCATTTATGATAACTTCCGGACATCATCTGGGGTATTCTGGAACATACCCTTAAATAATAGCTCATATTATACAGCATTCTCTTGAGTTTTCAAGTACATTTTTTTAGCAGCTCCCTTGCAGCAGGTACGGCGCTTTCAATATCCGCCATAGTATTTACGCTTTTATCTCTTGAAGAAATCTCGACACAGGACCTGGCCAGGTTTTTCGGACTTACGGTAATCCTTACCGGAGCTCCGATAAGGTCGGCATCCGAAAACATTACGCCGGGCCTGACATCCCTGTCATCATATATTACCTCAAGCCCTTCCTCCTGCAGCTTATCATATAAAGCGTCCGCTGCAGTCCTGACTCCGGGGTCATCCACACGTATACAGCACAGGTGAACCTGCCAGGGGGCTATCGACTTAGGCCATATCGGTCCGTATTCATCATGGCGCACCTCACATACGGCGGCTGCAAGCCTTCCGACACCAATCCCGTAGCATCCCATAACAGGATATTTTAACTGCCCGTCCTTATCCAGATATCTCATGTCCATTGCTTTTGTATACTTAGTGCCTAATTGAAATATATTCCCTACCTCAATTCCTCTGGATATGGAAATCGCAGGCTTTCTGCAATTCGGGCATATGCCGTTGTCCTTTATCTTCGATACGTCTGCATATTCAACATCCCCAATATCACGCGACATTGAAAAGCCCGTATAATGATAACCCTCTATGTTGGCTCCGCATACAAGGTTATCTATGTTCTTAAGGGATCTGTCATATATAACGGTATAATCCCCCTCAAGCTTGTAAGGACCGGTATATCCGGCAATAAGGCCGCATCCTTCGCAAATCTCAGCTGCATGGATATCCTCCTTTAGCAGGTTGGTCAGCTTCGTTTCATTGATGTCCAGATCGCCTCTTGTAAACGCTATAACATATTTGTCATCCCTATTCCTCTGATATATAACAGCCTTGCAGGTGTTTTCAACCGGGCAATTAAGGAAGGCTCCTACCTCATCTATGGTTTTAGTCCCGGGGGTTCTTACAAGCGTAAGCTCTCCCATTGCCAGCCTGTTAACATTCTCCACTATGCATTCCGCAGCCTCCATATTGGCTTTATAATCACACTCCCTGCAGATTGCTATGGAATCCTCGCCTGCGGGGGTAAGCAGCATGAATTCATGGGATATGCTTCCTCCCATCATTCCCGAATCCGACTGTACGGCTGCTACCTCAGGTATCCCGGCACGTTCAAAAATTCTTTCATAGGCCTTGTATACTCTATAATAATAATTTTCAAGATCCTCCCGGGATGTATGGAAGGAGTATGCATCCTTCATTGTAAATTCCCGAACCCTTATAAGGCCAGCCCGAGGGCGAGCCTCATCCCTGAATTTCGTCTGTATCTGATATATCATGAAGGGATATTTGGAATAGCTGTTCGCATAGTCACGCACAAGCTGCACCGCAGCCTCCTCGTGCGTCATACCCAGTACCAGTGATGAACCGTTCCTGTCGGAAAACCTTGCAAGCTCCCTGCCCACACTTGTGAACCTTCCCGATTCCTCCCACAGGGATCCCGGCAGAACTACAGGAAACAACACCTCCTGTCCGTCGACAGCATCCATCTCCTCCCGGATTATACGTTCTATTTTTGCAGTAATCCTTTTAAGGATGGGATATTGTGAATATATGCCGTTTGCAACATGCTTAATATAGCCTCCCCTAACCATTAATGCATGACTGTCTATAATACAGTCTGCAGGCCTTTCCTTAAACCTGTCGCCTATCATATTTGCCAGCTTCATATTGCATGCCTCCCGCTTAACAGATGAAAAAATATGCCGGCCTTCCCGATATTAATATGGGAAAGCCTGCAGCTCATTGCACTGGTTGCGTTATGCCGCTTTATAATTGCGTTTATACTAACATGATATAAATTTAATGTCAATTAATATTTATGCAAGAATGCAGAGGATGCTTATGTATATGCAAAGGGGCTGTCGTAAAATCAAACTACTAGGATTAAGGAAAGGGCAATTGCTCACCGTAATGCAGTTGCGGTGTGTGAGGGGAGTGGTTGCCCTTACTTAATGTAGTATCTGTTATTTTGCGACAGCCCCTTTGCATATATACCGGCGAACGCAGCGAACATATGATTGCAAATCTACTGGAAATCTTTCCGAAAATATGCTATACTGGTCAAGGATGTGAATTGGAATAATGCATATCCTGCAGCAAAATAACATAGAAGGGACTTGAAACATGGAACAGTACAACGGGAGTCAGATTGTTGTTTTGGAAGGACTCGAAGCTATCAGAAAACGCCCCGGAATGTATATCGGCAGCACCGGATCAAGGGGATTGCATCATCTTATATGGGAGATAATAGACAACGGAATAGACGAGCATCTTGCAGGCTATTGCTCACGAATAGATGTAACCCTGCTAAAGGACGGCGGCATAGAAATATGCGATTACGGACGGGGAATTCCTGTCGATATACATCCGACAAAGCATATGCCGACGGTACGCGTCGTATACACCATTCTTCATGCCGGTGGCAAGTTCGGCAACTCTGTTTATAAGGTATCAGGCGGACTTCACGGAGTAGGCGCTTCCGTTGTGAATGCCCTGTCAAAGCGTTTGATAGTGGAGGTTAAGAGGGACGGCAAGATATACAGGGATGAGTATATTAACGGAGGACGTCCCGTCACAAAGCTGGAGAACGGCCTGCTGCCCGTAGTGGGTAAATGCAACAAATCCGATACCGGGACCAGAGTCATCTTTTATCCCGACGATACTATTTTTGAAACAGTAGAATTCAAAACCGATATAATCCAAAAAAAGCTTAAGGAAATAGCATTTCTTAATAAAAACTTACTTATTAATTATAAGGATCAAATAAATGGCATTGAAAAAAGCTATATTGAGGCCGAAGGTATCAAAAGCTTCATATCCTACCTTACCCGGGATATGACCGTGCTGCATGAGGAGCCGATATACATAGAAGGCAAAAGCGGGGATATAGAGGTTGAAATTGCTTTCCAGTATACCGACAGTTTTTCAGAGCAAATCAATGCTTACTGCAACTGCATTAATGTTGTGGACGGCGGAACTCTGGTTACCGGGTTCAAGTCAGGCCTTACCAGGGTGATGAACCAGTATGCCAGGGAGCTCAATATCCTTAAGGAAAAGGATGAGAATTTTGACGGCAAGGATATCAGAAACGGACTTATGGCCATCATATCCATAAAGCACCCCGACCCCCAGTTTGAAGGACAGACAAAAACAAAGCTCGGCAATACGGATGCAAAAACTGCGGTGGAGGAGGTATTTACAGCCGAGGCACAACGCTGGTTTGACAAGAACGTAGAGGTACTTAAGACGATTCTTGATAATTCAATGAAGTCCTACAATGCAAGACGGGCAAGTGACAAGGCAAGAATAGCCGTAATGAAGCAGCTGAATGATGTGGATACCAGAAGCAAGCTTGCCTCCTGTTCTTCTAAAAGGCCCGAGGAGTGCGAGCTGTATATAGTTGAGGGAGATTCTGCAGGAGGCTCCGCCAAAACGGCGCGTTCCAGAGCCACACAGGCAATACTGCCTCTGCGCGGAAAAATATTGAATGTAGAAAAATCAAGGCTGGATAAAATTCTGGTCAATAACGAGATCAAGGCAATGATAACGGCATTCGGAACAGGTATATCGGATGATTTCGATATATCCAAGCTC
Organism: Lachnoclostridium sp. UBA1434; assembly: GCA_002329645.1. GTDB lineage: Bacteria > Bacillota > Clostridia > Lachnospirales > Lachnospiraceae > Mobilitalea. Next base: position 8,054 of record DCTS01000015.1, read on the forward strand.
AGATACCATAAGATTATTATTATGACGGATGCCGACGTGGACGGTGCACATATAAGCACGCTGCTGCTTACCTTCTTTTACAGATTCATGCCCGAGCTTATAAAACAGGGTTATATTTATATGGCACAGCCGCCTCTATATAAGATTGAGAGAAACAAAACCGTCAGATATGCCTACAGCGATGAAGAGTTAAATCGCATACTTGAGGAGCTGGGCAGAGACGGCAATAATAAAATTCAACGCTACAAAGGGCTTGGCGAGATGAATGCGGAGCAGCTCTGGGATACGACAATGGATCCGGAGAAAAGGATATTGCTTCGAGTGACCATGGATGAAGAGGAGTCTTCGGAAATAGATGTTACCTTTACTACGCTGATGGGAGACAAGGTAGAACCCAGAAGAGAATTTATCGAAGCAAATGCCAAATATGTTAAAAATCTTGATATATAAGGCTGAATAGCCGGCAAACGGAGGAAAAGTAATGGACGAGAATATATTCGACAAGGTACAGGAAGTCGACCTTAAAAAAACGATGGAAACATCATATATCGACTATGCCATGTCGGTAATAGCCGCACGGGCTCTGCCCGATGTCAGGGACGGTTTGAAGCCGGTTCAGCGGCGTATTTTATACGCAATGATTGAACTTAACAACGGCCCGGACAAGCCTCACCGTAAATGCGCCCGTATTGTCGGTGATACCATGGGTAAATATCATCCCCACGGCGACAGCTCCATATATGACGCCCTGGTTCATATGGCAAAGGACTATTCCATGATGATCCCCCTGGTAGACGGCCATGGCAACTTTGGTTCCATCGACGGCGACGGAGCTGCGGCTATGCGTTATACGGAGGCCAGGCTCTCCCAGGGCGCCACGGCACTCCTTGACCGGCTGGACAAAGGCCTGGTTGATTTTATACCCAACTTTGATAACAGTGAAAAGGAACCCGTCGTTCTGCCGGCCATGATTCCAAACCTGCTTATTAACGGTACCACTGGAATCGCCGTAGGGATGGCTACCAACATACCTCCGCATAATCCTGCAGAGGTTATTGACGGTGTCATTGCCTATATGGAGAATCCCAGGATAACCGTAAGGGAATTGATGGAATACATCCCTGCGCCTGATTTTCCTACCGGAGGCACCATAATCAATCTTGTTGAGATGGAACAGATATATGAAACCGGCGAGGGTAAGATAAAGATACGAGCTAAATCGGAGATCGAAAACGGTGATAACGGACGCAAGAACATTGTAATAACAGAGATTCCTTACACTGTGGCAGGCAACAAGTCCAAGCTCGTGGAAAGCCTTGCCGCACTTATGAAGGACAAGGTATTTGATGAAATTCATGATATACGGGATGAATCCTCCAAGGAAGGCATCCGCATCATAATTGAAGTAAAAAAGGACCGGGATCTTAACAATCTTTTAAACGGTTTGTACAAAAAAACATTGCTGGAGGATACCTTCACGGTCAACCTTCTTGCAGTCAAGAACCAGCAGCCGATTATTTTCAATCTCAAGTCGCTTATACAGGAATTTGTGGAATTCCAGGATGAGTTATATACCAGGGAATATGAGTATCTTCTGGATAAAGCCAAAAAGAGGCTGGAGATTGTGGACGGCCTGATAAAGGCTACCGATATAATCGATCTAATCATCGAGATACTTCGGGGAAGCACGTCCATAAAACAGGCCAAGGCCTGCCTTATGGAGGGCAATACCGAGGATATACGCTTCAAATCCGTACAGTCCAAGAAAGATGCAATGACCTTGAGATTTACGGAGAGACAGGCAGATGCGATACTTTCAATGCAGCTATCCAAGCTTATCGGTCTGGAAATTTTAAAGCTGCATGAGGAAAATACCGAGCTCCTTTCCTCAATAGACGATTATTCAAGGATACTTGGAAGCAAAAAGGAACTGTATAAGGTGATAAAGACCCGCCTTAAGGATTTCAAGAAAACCTTTTATGTTCCAAGGCGGACCATGTTCACCAATATTTCTGCCAAGGAATATGTTGAAGAGATTAAGATTGAGGATATTTACGTGCTGATCGACCGCTTCGGCTATGTCAAGTCGGTGGATACAACAAGCTATTTAAGGGCTGCCGAGGATAACCTGAAGGAGTTTGTTCACACAATCCTTATGAAAAACACGGACAGGCTCTGCTGCTTTACTGCAGAGGGAACCATGTATCAGGTTAAGGCTGATAATATTCCGAGATGCAAGCTTAAGGAAAAGGGAGCTTTGATACATGCACTTTGCAAGCTTGATAAGGAAAATGTGATTTTCTATACCTCATTTGAGCAGTTGTTCGAGTCCGTGCTGCTGTTTATTACAAAGAAGGGATTTATTAAGCAGGTATCCGGTGCCGAATTCGAGACAAACCGCTCCATGATGGCTGCCACCAAGCTAGAGGATGGTGACGAGGTTGTCGGAATAACTCTCTTATCCGGACAAGCAGTGCTAAGCGGCAATTATAAGGTTGTTCTGCTGACCGAAAAAGGCCTTTCCCTTGGCTTCCCTCTTTCACAGGTTTCGGAGTTTAAGAAGACCAGCCGCGGTGTCAAGGCAATCACCCTTGATAAGAATGACCTTGTATGCTTCGGCAAGGCAATTGACCAGAATGAGGAAACCTTCATATACAATGATAAAACCTACAATGCCAAAAAGGTCCGCAACAGAAAACGCGGGGACAAGGGGCAGAAGGCGCAGCTGTAAGCTTGAGCTAAAACATGGCTTTAACAGTGCTGTTAATTGATATATGCATTAATATTGTTATACGCATTAATTGTAATACGCATTGATATTGATATACGCATTGATATTGATAAACAATGCTGATATATGCGAACTGCTATATACTTTTAATAAGAATTTGATTATTGGATAAGATAAATCCATAAAAAAACAAGTCTTACCTTTATAGCTCAAAGATAAGGCTTGTTTTATTAATGTAATAAAAAGCATAATGATTATATAATCTTTTTCTCGATAAAATCATGCGACAGCTTTATACTTTCCATAGTCCGTGTAAGATCGTATCCTATAAACGTGGAGCTCTCCTCATCCATGTCAATAGCGCCCCTTATGTCAAGCCTTTTAAGCAATTCCTCAAGCCGGCCGGTAAATTCGTATAATTTGCAGATAAAAGCATCCAGCTCATTGCTGAAATCAATATCTAATTCTTCACGGTTAAGATAGGATAATTCAAGCTGATATGATAATTCGGCCATATCTAAAGCGCCTATATTATAAAACATGCGTCTTAATGTCTGTATAATCATCCTGAAGCCTTCATACTCCCGTGATTCATACATTGAATAAAGTATAGATATTTTTGATCTGGAGCTTTTTAATGTGGATAACAGAGCGTGCGTGTAATTATGCATATTCCCGAGGAAATAGCGGTAGCCGGCATTGAAATCAATATCCGGTATAATACCGAATAATTCCTTAAATTCCTTATCCTCCATTAATCTCACCCCCTGATAACAGCCATTATCTGTTGCCCATAACTACATATTGTGATTATATAAATAGATAATATCACAATATTGTGTTTTAGTAAATAATAATTATATCATAAATATAAAAATTTACTGCATATTTTCCTTTTTCACTAAATATATCGGAAAAATTGAATAATTAGTTAATAGATGCAACTATTTTTGACCGATAATCCGTTAAAATAAGCAGCAGTTTAAATCTGCGGTATTGTGTTTTAAAATAAAATGATGTATTATAAATATTAATTTTTACAGGGTAATATGCTGCCGTACTCACCAATCTATCATAGGAGGTATATAATTTGGAAAAGGAAATCGTGTTGGTTCTGGATTTCGGAGGTCAGTACAATCAACTGATTGCAAGGCGAGTCAGGGAATGCGGTGTTTATTGCGAGGTTCTTCCTTATAATACAAGCCTTGAAAGAATAAGAAGCCTCGCGCCAAAAGGCATAATATTTACAGGAGGTCCCGCCAGTGTATATGCTGAGGATGCTCCCCTCTGCGGTAAGGAAATATTCGATATGGGGATACCGATACTCGGTATATGTTATGGAATTCACCTTATAACCCATCTTCTCGGCGGAAGGGTGACCAAGGCTATAGTCAGCGAATACGGACATAAGGAAGTAAAAGTATCATCATCTTCTAAGCTTTTCAAAGGTATTTCGGATAAGTCGATATGCTGGATGAGCCATACCGATTATATTGAGGCTATACCTGAGGGCTTTGAGATAACCGCATCAACCGATACCTGCCCGGTTGCAGCCTTTGAAGATAAAAAACGCAAGCTTTACGGAGTACAGTTCCATCCGGAGGTTGTGCATACCCGGGAAGGCACTGCAATTTTAAAGAATTTCTTATATGAAGTCTGCGGCTGCAGCGGCGAATGGAAGGTTTCACGTTTCACAGAGCAGACCATTGCATCCTTAAGGGAAAAGATTGGTGACAAAAAGGTATTATGCGCCCTGTCGGGCGGAGTGGATTCCTCCGTATCCGCAGTACTTGTCAGCAAGGCTGTAGGAAAGCAGCTTACCTGTATTCTGGTGGACCACGGATTGCTCAGAAAGAATGAAGCTGACGAGGTTGAGGAGGTTTTCACAAGGCAGTATGACGTTAATTTTATAAGAGTGAACGCACAGGAAAGGTTTTATGGCAGGCTTGCGGGAATAACGGATCCGGAGCAGAAGCGTAAAATTATTGGTGAAGAATTCATTCGTGTATTTGAGGAAGAAGCCAAAAAAATCGGTAAGGTGGATTATCTGGTCCAGGGAACCATCTATCCCGATGTCATAGAAAGCGGACTTGGCAATTCGGCAGTAATAAAGAGCCATCATAATGTGGGCGGCCTACCGGAGCATGTGGATTTCAAGGAAATAATAGAGCCGCTGCGTAACCTCTTCAAGGATGAGGTAAGAAAGGTTGGACTTGAGCTTGGAATGCCTGAAAAGATGGTTTACAGGCAGCCCTTCCCGGGTCCCGGACTTGGCATCCGTATTATCGGTGAGGTAACTCCCGATAAGGTCAAGCTGCTGCAAGAGGTGGACTATATCTTCCGCCAGGAAATTGCTTCAGCCGGTCTTGATAAAGCTATCAGCCAGTACTTTGCAATCCTGACGAACCTAAGAAGTGTAGGAGTTATGGGTGACGAGAGGACCTATGATTATACAATTGCCCTGCGGGCAGTGACCACCACTGATTTCATGACTGCAGAATACGCACAAATCCCCTGGGAGGTCCTTAGCCGCATATCCAACCGTATCGTGAACGAAGTGAAAAAGGTCAACCGGATATGCTATGATATAACAAGTAAACCGCCTGCTACGATAGAATGGGAATAAGCGAAATGTATATATAAAACCTGCTTTTCGGAGGACAGTTTGTTGAACATGTGATTGGACGGACAAGCGCAATACTGTCCTTCGATAAGTTACCGTTATTGATCGGAAAGGTGCCGCTTCCTTCTTACTTATTTTGTAAGCGGCTGGCGCACGCTTTGCAAATTCTTCTATCATCAAATAAGCACGACATGTGCTACCCATTCAATAGTTCCTCATAAACAAAGCACTCCGGAAGATGGTCATTAACCATGCCCGTAGCCTGCATAAATGAATAAATTGTGGTCGAGCCGACGAACTTAAAACCCAATTTTTTTAAATCCTTGCTTATCTTATCGGAGAGCGGCGTGGTTGAGAGCCAACCTTCATGATTCTCTTGATGACCCGTTATAGGCGTATAGTCTACATATTTCCAAATAAATTTGTCAAAACTTCCATTCTTTTCTGCAATTTCTAAAAAAGCCTTGGCATTGTTTATAGCTGCTAATATCTTCAAGCGATTTCTTATTATCTTCTCGTTTGCCATGAGTTCCAGAAATTTTGCATCATCGTAAAGGGCTACCTTTTGAGGGTCAAATCCGTCAAAAGCTTCCTTAAACGCCTCTCTCTTATTAAGTACGGTTATCCATGAAAGCCCTGACTGCATTGATTCTAAAGTTAACATTTCATACAGCTTGACATCATCATGTACTGGCCGTCCCCATTCGTTGTCATGATAATCAACGAATAAGGGAGGGCCTCCCCAACATCTGATTTTTTCACTCATAAAGCCTGTCCTCCCGAACTAATAGCTTTTCATAGCAGTACTTGTGGTTACGTCATATTGCCTTATTGATTATATATCCGCTTTTTATACGATGAGCCGCTATAACGTAATTTTTGTAATTTTGGCAGATTTTCTTGCCGGAGCATATGTACCTATTCCGTTTTTCCCGGAGCCTTTCAGAAAAATTGCCGAACTGCTTCCATTTGCAGCTATGCAAAATATGCCCCTCAGGATTTACAGCGGCGATATAGCCGGTATGGACGCAGTATACGGAATACTCCTTCAGTTATTTTGGTTCGGCGTAATGTTTATCTTCGGCAAGCTGCTTATGAAACGTTCACTAAAACGGGTTATAACACAGGGGGGTTGATAAATGAGGCTATATCTAAGGTTTTTTTCCATACATCTAAAAAGCCAGATGCAGTACAAGACTTCTTTTCTACTTAATATTTTCGGGAGAATCGTACTGTCATTCGCTACTGTCACCGGCGTATTATTTATGCTTTCGCGCTTTAACGAAGTCGTGGGGTTTACACTCAGCCAGATATTATTATGCTCCTCAGTCGTATCAATGGCTTTTTCATTAGCAGAGGTGTTTGCACGGGGATTTGATATATTTCCGTATCTGCTCGGCAACGGTGAATTTGACCGTGCCCTTGTAAGGCCTCGCAATATTGTTTTTCAGGTTCTGGCATCTCATATTGAATTTGCACGACTCGGTATATTTATCCAGGCTGTGGGCGTACTGTGCTATGCCGTACCTTACAGCGGTGTTACCTGGACCTGGGATAAAATCTTAACCTTGTTCTTAATGATCCTCTGCGGTGCGGTTGTATTCTTCGGCATATACCTCATATACGCATCCTTTGCATTTTATACAACCGAGGGTCTGGAATTCATGAACATCCTGACAAATGGCGGACGCGAGTTCGGCCGCTATCCCTATTCAATATATGGCAAGGGAATACTGAAGTTTTTAACATATGTTGTTCCGCTTGCTCTGATTCAGTATTATCCGCTTTTGTATCTGCTGGACAGAACACAAAACAAGCTTTACATATTTACACCCTCATTAAGTACGTTGTTTATTATACCAAGCTATGCCTTCTTCCGTATCGGACTGCGGCGATATAAGTCTACAGGCTCATAATAGCTGCTTAACAATTTACTTTAGAATAATCTATAAAGTAGTGGTAATATTATAACTTGTACGGTATAACAGAGTACAAGTATTGAGTAATTTAACCATGTGATGTTAATTATTATCATAAGTGAGAAAAATATGAGCTGCTTAAAGTATATTTATTGAGTTTTTTCTTCAGGCAATATATGATTCCCTATATAAAATTGCCAATAACGAACAAGTCATCGATCAAGTCACCGATCAAGTTAAAAAATTGGACTATTTTATAAGCTTAATGATATCCTGCTCTTTTGCCTCAGGGAACATTTGCGCTACTCTTGCGGCAATTTTGCCCCTGGCATTTAATGTTCCTATATGATATCCGGAGCGTACATAATCTGTGCCAAACAGATTCTCGGCTGTAGTATAGAGGGCAACAGGCCATCCGTATTCCTCATTGCGCTTATTGCTCCTTTTTATGAAGGCTTTTACAGTTATATAGGTCTGCATCTGGAGAGTTGTTATTACACCCTCAAAACCTGTCTCGCCGCCCTTGCAGAATCCGCAAAATGCCCTAATTTCATTGGAGAGCAGGGCTTCGCGCTGCATCAGCAGATCCATTACTCTTTTGGCCTTATAGCTTGCAAGGCCGTCCTCATATCTGCTGTCAAAATCATAACCATCCCTTCTGTAGGAGGCAAAGGTCGGAAACCATTCCCTGGATATGAAACCTGCCCTGCCGCAGAAGAACTTGCCATATGCAATACTTCCTTCGGCGGCTATTATCTCTCTCCACATCCAGGGATCCTCATCGGGATTACCACACCACCAGGCTGAAGAAGCTGTCATTTCCTCTACTGAAAATCCCTTGATATTATTCTTGAATAATGGGAGAAATCCTATATCGTTGATTACATCCATCATTTCTCTGCTGGTTTTAACCCTTTCAGGATTGTCGATATCAATCCCTTCCGGGATCCAGTTGCCGTCAACCGTAACCATAATCCTTAATCGATTCCAAATTATACATTATGCATGCCAAATGCGTATACTCCTGCATGAAGGCATTAATGAATAATATACAGAAACCGACTTCCTCCCTTCATCACAACATTCAGTTTAATTCATCCAGGGTCAAATTATAAGCAGGAAGCATCTCTTCCATAAAGATTTCAACCTCTTTAAGGCTCATTTTTTCAAGCTGACGCCTGATGGATTTCTCGGCATTGGTAAATTCCCTGTTCCCTGCCTTGGATTCCTCGATGCATTTTATAAGCGCCGACAGCTTGTCTGCAGCCTTTACAAGCTTCCACAGGCAGGCATCCTCCTCCTTACGGATGAAGACTCCCTCATAATGCTTCCTCAAATCCTCCGGCAGCATATTGTAAAGCTTGCGGGCTGCCTCTTCCTCCACATCCTTATATGCGCCGCGTATGCTTTCATTGTAATACTTAATCGGTGTCGGCATATCTCCTGTGATTATCTCCGAAGCATCATGATATATTCCGTATAAAGCCGCCTTTTCAGCAGGCAGGCTGTTTCCCAGCCGTTCATTGCTTATCAGCGCAAGAGCGTGTGCAAGCATTGCCACCTCAAGGGAATGCTCGCTGATATTCTCCTGTCTTGAGTTACGCATAAGCGCCCATCTTTCAATCAATTTCATTCTCGACATCATGGCAAAAAAACTATTCCCCATACCTTCCTCCCGGTTATATAAACTCTTACTAAGTATTGCGTCTATGCAGTACTTTGCATAAATGCTATGCTACACATAGCATAAATGCTGCACATAGCATAAATGCTGCACTTGCTACAATACGTTAACATTGTGTATGCTTCCGGCATTGTGTATCAGTAAGCATTATGCTTCTTTTTTAGAGTATGAATCCAATTTATCTGAACAATGTAAAAACATTAATCTGGCTTTAAACCTTACTCAAGATAATTTTGAAGGAACTGCCCAGTATAAGACACAGGATTACGGGCAATCTCTTCAGGAGTTCCCCTGGCAATCACTGTACCGCCCCTGTCTCCGCCCTCGGGCCCTATATCGATTATATAATCCGCAGTCTTAATAACATCCAGATTGTGCTCAATTACAACAACTGTATTGCCGCTCTCACAGAAGCGCTTCAATATGCCTATAAGCTTGTGGACATCGGCAAAATGCAGGCCGGTTGTGGGCTCATCCAGAATATAAATAGTCCTTCCCGTGCTTCGCTTTGAAAGCTCCGTTGCAAGCTTAATTCTCTGGGCTTCACCGCCTGAAAGGGTCGTCGAAGGATGTCCCAGCCTCAGATATGAAAGCCCTACATCATAAAGCGTCTCCATCTTTCTTCGAATCGAAGGTATATTCTCGAAGAAATGCAGGCCTTCTTCAATGGTCATATTCAATACGTCATAAATACTCTTGCCCTTATACTTTACCTCAAGGGTTTCCCTGTTGTAGCGCTTGCCTGCGCATACCTCGCAGGGCACATATATATCCGGCAAAAAGTTCATCTCTATCTTGATTATTCCGTCACCGCTGCAGGCTTCGCATCGCCCTCCCCTGACATTAAAGCTGAAACGTCCCTTGGAGTAGCCCCGCATCTTCGCATCCTGGGTTGCGGCAAACAAGTCTCTAATCATGTCAAATACACCGGTATATGTTGCAGGATTGGATCTGGGCGTTCTGCCTATGGGCGACTGGTCAATATTAATAACCTTGTCCAACTGGTCAATACCTTGTATGTCCTTATGCTTTCCCGGTATCACCCTTGCCCGGTTCAAATCCTTTGCAAGTCTCTTATATAGAACCTCCGTAATCAAAGAGCTCTTGCCGGAGCCTGATACTCCTGTTATACAGGTCATAATACCTAAAGGAATATCCACATCAATATTCTTCAGGTTATTCTCTGCAGCACCCAGAATTCTCAGATATCCGGAGGGTTTAAGCCTTTCCTTCGGCACAGGTATCTTAAGCTTGCCGCTTAAGTAAGCTCCGGTAATTGAATCCTTATTCATTACGATGTCTTCGACAGTGCCCTCGGCAACCACCTCGCCCCCGTGTTCTCCCGCACCCGGTCCTATATCTATGATATGATCCGCGGCATACATGGTATCCTCATCATGTTCCACAACTATCAGCGTATTGCCCAGATCCTTCAAGTCCTTCAATGCCTTCAGAAGCTTGCTGTTGTCCCTCTGGTGCAGGCCGATACTGGGTTCATCAAGTATATATGCGACACCCACAAGGCCTGAGCCAATCTGGGTTGCAAGCCTGATCCTCTGAGACTCACCGCCGGATAGCGTGGCTGTAGCCCTGGCAAGGGTAAGATAATCCAAGCCTACGCTGTTAAGAAAATTCAGCCTTGCTCTTATCTCCTTCAGCACCATGGCACCTATTGCCTGCTGCATAGATGTAAGCTTAAGGTTTTTCATGAAGCCGTACAGCTCACTGATTGAGTATTCCGTTAATTCAGATATATTTTTACCTCCGACGGTAACTGCAAGAGCTTCCTTTTTAAGCCTTTTTCCGTTACATTCCCGGCATGGTGTGGTACGCATGAAGCTCTCATAATCCTGTTTGGCAGTTTCGGAGCTTGTCTCCCTATAGCGTCTTTCAACATTCTTTAACAGGCCCTCAAATGCCACATCATATACGCCCACCCCGCGCTGCCCGCGGTAATGGACCTTTACAATTCTCCCGTTAGTTCCGTTTATAAAGATATCCTTAATATGCTCCGGCAGGTCCTTGTATGGGGTGTTCAAATCAAATCCGTATTCCCTTGCAAGTGCCTCCAGGATACATCTTGTATAGCTTCCCTTATCGGTGGCGGATTGCCAGCCCGGCGCAGCAATAGCCCCGTCAACCAGACTTCTGTCCTGGTCAGGCACTAAAAGCCCCTCATCAAACTCCATCTTGATTCCTAATCCGTGACATTCCGGACAGGCGCCAAACGGATTGTTGAATGAGAAGACTCTTGGTTCTAACTCCTCAATACTGATGCCGCAGTCGGGGCAGGAAAAATTCTGACTTAAAACCATCATTTCCCCGTCAACAACATCCACATAGAGCAATCCCTCTGCCAGCTTTATTGCGCTCTCTATGGAATCAGTGAGTCTCTTTTCAATTCCTTCCTTTACGACCAGGCGGTCCACTACCAGCTCTATATTATGCTTAATATTCTTATCCAGCTTGATATCCTCGGTAAGCTCATAAAGACTTCCGTCTACCCTTACCCTTACGTAGCCGCTTCTCTTTGCCTGCTCAAAAAACCTGGCATGCTCACCCTTGCGTCCGCGTACAACAGGCGCAAGAAGCTGTATCCTGCTGCCCTCGGGAAGGCTCATTATCTCGTCCGTCATCTGATCCACCGTCTGCCTCCTGATTTCCTTGCCGCAGCTGGGGCAGTGGGGTATTCCGACCCTGGCAAAAAGGAGACGAAAATAATCATATATTTCCGTTACGGTTCCTACAGTGGAGCGAGGATTCCTGTTGGTTGATTTCTGGTCAATGGATATTGCGGGCGGAAGCCCTTCAATACTGTCCACATCGGGCTTTTCCATCTGCCCTAAAAACTGTCTTGCATAGGAAGACAAGGATTCCATATACCTTCTCTGACCCTCTGCATATATCGTATCAAATGCCAGTGAGGATTTGCCCGAACCGCTCAGGCCGGTAAGTACCACAAACTGATCTCTGGGTATATCCACGCTAAGATTCTTAAGATTGTTCTCCCTGGCACCTCTAATTCTGATATATTTCTTCTGTTCCAAAGCTTTTTCCACCTGTCTTTATGATATTGGATTATTACAATCCTGCGTAAATCTTGTTCTTTATAATTGTTATCAGGAGGAGACCTCCAAAATATGCTTCTTAATCTCAAGCATTCTGTCCCTAAGCTGTGCGGCCTTCTCGAAGTTAAGCTCCGCCGCAGCCGCATGCATCTGCTTGGTGACCTGTTTGGCGAGAAGCTCCAGCTCCTGCCTGGACATGGACTCAAGCTCCTTCTCCAGCTCTCTTTCATTCTTCTCGGCTTTCTTGGATATGCTTATCAGATCTCTGACCTTTTTATGAATAGAAGCCGGTGTAATACCATGTGCTTCATTATAAGCCTGCTGCAGCTTCCTTCTCCTGTTGGTCTCCGATACAGCTTTCCTTATGGAATCCGTCACCTGCTCGGCATACATGATTACACGGCCTCCCGCATTACGGGCAGCACGTCCGATTGTCTGTATAAGGGAGGTTTCGGAGCGCAGGAAGCCCTCCTTATCCGCGTCAAGTATTGCCACAAGCCCCACCTCGGGTATGTCAAGACCCTCACGCAGCAGATTGATGCCCACAAGGACGTCAAACACATCCATTCTCATGTCCCTTATTATCTCGGAACGCTCCAGGGTATCTATATCAGAATGCAGATATTTAACCCTTATGCCTACCTCCCTGAGATAGGCTGTAAGATCCTCGGCCATCCTTTTCGTAAGGGTTGTGACAAGCACCTTATTATTCTTCTTTATCTCCTCATTGATTTCAGAAATAAGATCATCTATCTGTCCGTCAACCGGCCTTATAAAAACCTCGGGATCCAAAAGCCCGGTGGGCCTGATGACCTGCTCCACCCTGAGCAGCTCATGTTCCCTTTCGTATTCGGAGGGGGTGGCTGATACGAACATTATTTGACTTATCTTGCTTTCAAATTCGGAAAAGTTTAAGGGCCTGTTGTCCAGTGCGGACGGAAGGCGGAAGCCATATTCCACCAGCGTTGTCTTCCTGGAGCGGTCTCCCGCATACATTCCTCTTATCTGAGGTATGGTAATATGTGACTCGTCAACTATTATCAGGAAATCCTCAGGGAAGTAATCCATCAGCGTATATGGCGGCTCTCCCGGTAAGGTTCCCGTAAGATGCCTGGAATAGTTCTCAATCCCTGAGCAAAAGCCCGTCTCCCTCAGCATTTCTATATCAAAATTGGTCCGTTCGGATATTCTCTGGGCTTCCAGCAGCTTGTCCTCACTCTGAAAATACTTTATTCTTTCCTTAAGCTCCTCCTCAATGCCCTTGATTGCTATCTCCATCCTGTCAGGGGCAACTATATAATGTGAAGCAGGAAAAACAACAATATGCTTGAGGCTGCTCTTTATCTCGCCGGTAAGCACATCGATCTCAAGTATCCTGTCCACCTCGTCACCAAAGAACTCAATCCTTATTGCCTTATCAGCCGAGGATACGGGAAAGACCTCCACCACATCTCCGCGGACTCTGAAGGTTCCCCTCTTGAAATCCATATCATTTCTTGAATATTGTATATCAATGAGCTTTCTTAATACCTCATCCCTGTCCTTAACCATGCCCGGCCTTAATGACAGCACCATGTTCTGGTAGTCAATCGGGCTTCCAAGGCCGTATATGCAGGATACGCTTGCCACCACAATGACATCGTTTCTCTCTGTCAAGGAAGCCGTTGCCGAATGTCTCAGCTTATCGATCTCGTCATTAATTGAAGAATCCTTCTCTATATAGGTGTCCGTTGAAGGTACATAAGCCTCCGGCTGGTAATAATCATAATANNATAATAGCTGACAAAATACTCAACTGCATTTTCAGGGAAGAATTCCTTAAACTCCCCGTACAACTGAGCGGCCAGGGTCTTGTTATGGGCTATTACAAGGGTAGGCTTCTGCAGCTGCTGTATTACATTAGCCATGGTAAAGGTCTTGCCTGAACCCGTAACGCCC
>DCTS01000015.1:22039-70127 GCA_002329645.1 Lachnoclostridium sp. UBA1434
CTGATACCAGTTTAAATTCCATTATACCTGGTCCCTTCCGTACAAACTAATGGATCTGATGAATGCATATGAATCCGTTCGTATACATAATGAACTTCACTCACCGGTTAATCGTCTGTAATTATATCACAGCGGACATCTAAAATCAATAAGTTTCGAACTTTTGTTCTATTTTATACTTCTTAGTAATTGTCCCGGTTAAGCTGATAATAACCCTGCTGCCCCATGCAAACCGGGCAAATATCCGGCGCACCGCCGCCATAAACAAGATAACCGCATTTCATACAGATCCACATGGCATTGTCCTTCTTACAAAAGACCTGATTATTCATTATATTTTGTGCAAGCTTGCGAAACCGAACATCATGGTGCATTTCAATTCCCGCAAGGCATTCAAAAAGCCTGGCTATCTCATTATATCCTTCCTCCCTGGCTTTCTCCGCAAAGCTTACATATATGGATGTCCATTCCCGGTATTCGCCCGTGTATGCAGACTTTAAATTATCGGGCGTGGAGGGCATGGCATTGTTATTAATGAGCTTGAGCAGTATTTTTGCATGCTCCATCTCATTCTTCGATGTTTCCTCAAATATGTCCGCTATCTGCTCATAACCGTCCTCCCTGGCTTTCTCCGCAGATATGGAATATCTGGCGCTTGCCATCAATTCCCGCTCAAGGGCTTCGGCTATATTAGAATATGTGCTGCTTTCAGCCGTAATTGTTCTTCCTGGGTCCCGTTCCATTAAAGCCACCCCGGCTAATTATCTTCAATACAACTTATGATAATTGCCGCCAGATAATGTTGCCCATTGATGCAGACAACGCCTCCCGTTTTATGCTATAGGAATACCAAATATCCTTGTGTAAGTAAGCCTGCCCTCTATACGTTCGGATTTCATAAGACATATTTCATTAACCTTCATTTCGAAAGGCTCAACTGCTGCTGCAAATGCTTTATCATCAAAGCCTTTGCCAAAGACGGCCCTTCGGGCAAGGGTAAGATGAGGTGTATATTCCTTATCTTCCACAGGAAAGTCCTGCTTCAGAAGCTGGATCTTAAGCTCCCTCTGAAGCTTCCAGAGATTGTCCTGCTTTTTTACACCAATCCAGCATATGTCGCCTTCCCTGCGCTTAAATCTTCCGAATCCTCCGGCAGTTAATGACAGTTCAGTGATACCCGAATTTTTTGCTGCCCTTATCATGGCTTCCTTTACATCATCCGCCCGGTTTGTTTCACCGATGAAGTTCAGGGTAAGATGCAGGTTATCCCTGGCCGTAAAGCTTCCTTTCACAGTCACTTGTTTAAGCATGTCCATAATCCTGCATAAGTAATCCTTCATATCATCGTTAAAAATAATTGCTGTAAAAAGCCTCATGGTACGCCTCCATTATATCCGGATTATTGTAATATAATTATTTAATGTTATAATATTCAAAAGGGTTAATCCGTCACACCGTATCATATACACATCATAGCGTATAAATACAGATGATGCGGCATAATTAATGTATCATATACACAACAGTGTGTCAGGATAGCAGGTGCGGCCTGATTATTGAATTTAATAATATAATAAGGAACGGGTGAATATATGAATATGAACCATATCGATATTGATTATCCTGAGAACAAGGCTGAATGCTACAGGGTGATACATGAGCAGTTAAAGAGCCTGCTTGAAAATGAGACCAATGTGATACCTAACCTAAGCAATACCAGCGCATTGCTTTACAATAGCCTTAAGGACATCAACTGGGCAGGCTTTTATCTGACCAGCGGCACCGGTCTTCTGCTTGGTCCCTTCCAGGGAAAGCCCGCATGCATAAGGATACCCTGGGGTAAAGGGGTATGCGGCAGTGCTGCTTCCTTGGGCAAGACTGTTGTCGTTCCCGATGTTCACAAATTCCCCGGCCATATAGCATGCGACCCTAATTCCCGGTCTGAAATAGTGGTTCCGATAATAATAGAGGATAAAACAGCCGGCGTACTGGACATAGACAGTCCGATACCCGACCGGTTTGACGATGATGACAAAAAAGGCCTTGAAGAGGTGGTGCGCCTGCTTTCAGAAGGCTGTACCTGGAGTCAGGTACAGGCTTACCCTGATTTTGTCCATTAGCTCCTCCATGTCGAGCCCGTCACCATCCACAATAATGTGTGCATATTTTTCATACAGAGGGCAGCGTTCTTCATAAAGGGATGAAAGCGTCTGCCCTTCTTTCAGGACAACTCCCCTCCGTCTTATATTCCTTAATCTTTTTCTTATAATATCATATGAAAGTCTGATATATACCACCGTGCCTATACTTCTTAAGTGCTCCATGGCCTCATGGCAGTAAACCACGCTTCCCCCGGTGGCAATCACGCTGTTTTTACACAATAAACCCTTATTGACCTTGTTTTCAATGTCAAGGTAGCCTTCATGACCGTCCCTGTTAATTATATCTTTCAGCAGCATGCCCTCCTGCTCCTGGATTAACAGGTCGGAATCTATAAAGCCTAAGCCCATCACCTTTGCAAGTATTACTCCTATTGTGCTTTTTCCTGCTCCCGGCATACCGATAAGCACTATATTGTTCACGGCTGAAAACCTCCCGGTCAAAGTCCCAGCGAACGCTTTAAGAATGATATTGATCCCTCTTTCATGGCTTCAATATCCTTCCTTAGCTTTACCGGGTCATTAATTGCAAACCTGCCGAAATCCTTGAATTCTTCAATATCATGCAGTATATGGGATTGAAGGCCTAACCCTTCAAGCAAATCTGCGGCCCTGCTTCCCGTATCGGAATGCAGCATGGATATGAAGGGCCTTTCATATATTATGGAAAACACAGTCCCATGGAAGGAATTTGTTATAACATACTCAGCCGACTCTATAAGTCCCAGGAATTCTCCTGCATCTGCCGTATAAAAGGGCGGAAGCTGATTCTTAAAGCCCGGAACAGGCCTCCTCTGAATAAGCGGAAGCCCCAGCGCAACCGATATTCGGTTTGCAAACTTTATCAGCTCATTGTTCTTTTCTATCATGTAAACCAGGATGTATTTTCCCTTAATTGGACACTTTACCTTGATTTCTTCATAATCCTCCCTGCAAAGAAGCATGGTGGGGTCAAGGACCACCTCAACAGGCTTGTCCGTAAGCTCCTTAACAGCACCTGCATGGCTTGGCTCCCTGACGGAAATGTAATCAAGACCCATCAACCCTTTCTTATATTGCTTTTTATACCTCGGGTTGAAATAATCCCTTCCTATACTGGCAGCATAAGATATCCTCCTGCTTGCCGGCTCTGCAAACTCCAGCATATATGCAGAATCATAACCTCCCGTATGGGTATCGTTCCATACCTGGTCGCTGCCTGTAATGTATGCATCCAGCTTAAGCTGCGCCTTTTTAAGCTCGTCATATGTTGAGAAATCCCCCAGCAGATTGAAGTTCTTCCTCATGAAGTGTATGAATTTTTTATATCTTACCAGGCTTTCCCTGTTCAGTATAAATTGCTTCAGGTTTTCTGCCTTTCTGGGAAGGCCCCTTTTGCACTGCATTGGGTCATACAATATGTCTATAATCCTGGGATGGTAATTTATTATGCAGGCATCCGCCCCAAGGGATCGAAGCACCTTTTGCAGCGCCCATGCCTGCAGGGTGGCGCCGTAGTTATTAGCCCCATGGAATGTAACCACTCCTGCCTTCATGAACCCACCTCCTCGAATGCTCTTTCAAACGGGAATTCCGGACTTTCGTCCATCATTATATTTATATTCTCGAGCCCCTTTTTAAGCCGCTTTATTTCATTTGTTGCAACAACCAGGTCGTATGAGGGCAGAAGCTTAAGGCAAAGCCTCGTTCTCTTATAATATTTCTGGGACAGCCTGTATTTTTCATGGTCATAATACTTGAAATTAAATATTACTTTGTCGGCCAGCTTTCTGCACAGGAGAAGAGCCATCAGATCCTCCTCTGAATGGTGTACGGCTATATCAAACCGAAGGCTTCCGAAATACTTATTAACCTCCCTCTCCGCTATTGCTTCAAGGAGCTTCCCCTTAAATCCCATAAGAAGCCCCGTCTTCTGAAGGAATTTGGCTGCCAGGTACTCCTTCCTTGAATAATCGGTATTATATGAAAGAGGGAAATATCCTGTCTCCTTTTTCAATTTCGACAGCATGGATGTTGCCTTTTTAACCTTGTTCGAATTCATGCAAACATAGACATCATATTTGCTCGTATCTATGGAATTAATGTTTCTTATAAGCCTTGCAGCATTATCATTCTTTTTCATCCCGTTTATTAATATGAGAACCTTCTTCTTATTCACCGGCTTAATTGCCTCAGCCTTCATTTGCCCTGAACCGGTTGTTTTGCCATACAAGAGCTGACTTGCCACCTGCTTAGGCACATCAGCATTGTCATAGGAGCAAAATCTATCAAAGAACTTAGGATAGGGCTTTGCATCCTTCATCAGCTCGTCAGCCAGTTCCTGAGGTGTCTCAACCTTCGGCAGGTCCAGCTCCTCCAGCCCAACATAGATACCCCTGTCCTTAAGGTATTCCTTCCTGTCGTATACGAAGAGTACGATCTTTCTTTTTGTAACACCGAAGTCAAACATTATGCTGGAATAATCCGTTACCAGTACATCACAGGCATTCAAAAAATCATAGGTTTCGTATTCCCTGGGGAATTCCCTTATATGGGTGAAGCCGTCAAATCCCAGCTCCTCCTTGACATAGGGATGAAGCTTGACATAAAACACCGTGTCGGAACCAAGCTTACGATCTATTATATTAAAATATTCCTTAAGGTCTGCTATCTGCTTGTCATTTTCCTTCTGATGCAGCAGCCCTCTCCATGTGGGCATATATGCAACAACCCGCTTGTCTGAAAGCTGCGCCTCCTTTCTTATCTGCGCATATCTTTCCTTGCTGAAGAAAGCAGAGTTTCTGGGATAGCCGCAGGTAAGCACTGTGCCCGGATACAGCTTGTCAAGCATATAGTCCCTTAAGAATATCTCCCTTGCAAAATCATTCTGGTACAGAAGGTAATCGGCTATAAGGAAATTTCTCTGGACATTTCCAAGGGCATACTCCCTCTCCGGCACTATCCTGCCCATTGCCTTGAGGGGGGTTCCATGCCAGGTGTTCAGGTACTTCTGCCCGCTTCTTTTAATAAAGTAGGGAGGAAAGCTGGTGTCGGTGATGAGATACCCTGCTGTTGCCAATGCCATCAGGTATTTCCTTGAATTTATATCAATTAAGCTTACCCCTGTTATATCATAAGCCTCAAGCAGCCTGCTGCAGCTTTCCATCAGCTCCGGCAACAAGGCCAGGAGGATTTGATATCCTTCATACTCCCCGTTGGTAAGCTCCCTTAAGAGGGCAAAAATATTCCCCGCTACATCTTCTCCATGCTTTGATTCCAGCAATATGACCTTCGGATCCACCGGAAGCTTCTTAAGCATTGATATATAGCAGGCAGGGCTGCTTCTTTTCAGCATTGTTATAAACGGAATCTTCCTGGCAATAAGCTTCTTCTTTGAATCGGATTTTAAGAATTTCTTCAGTCTACTCTTCCATACTGCTGCGGTATTTCTTAACTTTCGTAATATCCTTATAATAATAAACGGCGTATATTCCCTGATGGTGGTCATTAGGACCATCTTTCTCCTGTTGGAATACAGCTTAAGCTTTGCTTTCAGCTCCTTTGAGGAGGAGTACTTAAGATAATGGTTATTCCTCCAGGTCGGATATTCCCGGTCCAGAAAGCTCTGGGTTTCATTAATAATTCTCAGCTTGATATTAAGCTGCCCGGTTCCCTTGTTTTCCTTTTTATACAGATGCCCGTAACGGAAAAGAAAATGCCTGGCGCATATATATTCAAGCTCCTCATAATATTGCTCAAAATATCCGTTGTCCTTCATGAAATCCGTAAGAAGCCTGAAAGCCTTTATTATATCCAGGGTTCTTTCCGAAAAGGTATTTAAAAAGCCCCCCTGCCTGGTCCTGCGGTAATTATACAGCGGTTCCTCAACCACGCCTATGCTGCCGGCCTTACATGCCAGCTCATATATAAGCACCAGGTCCTCAAAGCGAATTCCTTCGGGAAAATTCATTCCCGATAAAAGACTTCTCCGGAATAACTTATCCCAGGGGAAGGGTGAAAGGTGAGCCAATTCATATTTGTGCTCCGCCAGCTTGAAATTCTCATTAAGAAGCTGGGTTCTTACGATTTTCTTCTTATACTGCTTAATCCTTTCCTTCTCATATACACTGTATCGTCCGCAGACAACTATATCATTGTTATCCTTAACAGCCTTGTTATAAAGCTTCTCACACATGTCAGGCTCTATAAAATCATCGCTGTCCACAAACAGCACGAATTCCCCCCTGGCCTGTTGCATTCCGTAATTTCTGGCATGGCTTACCCCGCTGTTTTCAATGGTATATATCCTAAGCTTTTCGGGGGCCTTATCCCTATATGACTCAAGTATGGACAGACTGTTGTCGGTGCTGCCGTCGTTGACAGCAATAATCTCAAACTCCTCCATGGTTTGGGAAAAAATCGAATCCAGGCACTGGGGCAGATATTTCTCCACATTATATACAGGCATTACAATACTTATAATGCATTGCTTATCTTCCACTTATGAAACCTCCCGCTTTTGTTTATACTCCTATATCTTATCCCTATCCGGCTGAAAGACCTCTTCAACAACCCTGCGTGAAGCCTGTCCGTCTTCCCAGGCACAGAACTTGTCGTAGAAAAGCTTATACTTGTCTTCATACTTCTTTTCAATCTCAGGAAGGTTATTCAGTGCGTCAATTACCTCCCCGGTTGTCATCAATATCGGACCGGGAAGCTCTTCTTCTATGTCAATATAGAAGCCCCTTAAGATGTCACGATATTTTTCAAGGTCATACATGAAGAAAAGCATCGGGCGCTTAAGATTGGCATAATCAAAGAATACCGAGGAATAATCCGTAATCAGTATATCCGAAACCAAATACAGCTCAGCAATATCGTCATGCCTGCTGAAATCAATTGCAAAGCCGTTATAAGCAGCAACATCCAGGTTGTCGGCTATAAAATAATGGGTTCTTAGCAGGACTACATATTCGCTGCCCAAATGCTCCTTCATAAGGTCCAGATCCAGGTTCAGTGAAAACTTATATTTCCCCTTGGAGTAATATTCGTCGTCCCTCCATGTGGGCGCATAAAGAATGGTTTTCTTATCCTTTGGTATGCCTAGCTTGTCCTTAATCCCAAGCGCAAGGGCTTCCCTGTCCTTATGATGCAGGATGTCATTGCGGGGATAACCGGTTTCAAGCATAACCTTTTTATATATGAAGCATCTTTTGAAAATGTCACTGGAATACTTGTTGGCGGCAATAAGATAGTCCCACAGCCTGGATTGCTTGTAGGTCTGTTTTTTGTAATGCCTGGTGGCGGAATTGATATCCTCCATATCGAAAACAAGGCGCTTCAGGGGAGTTCCGTGCCATGTCTGCAGGAATACATTGCCTCTGCGCTTTCTGATCCATTCGGGTTGTCTTCCGTTAAAAATATAGTACCTGCAGCGTGCAAGATAATAACCGTATCTAATGGAAAAACGCTTTACCTTTGTATGCTTGTACGGAATATGTGTATTCTTTTGATTTATTACCCATATGAAGCGGTATCTTCCGGGGTAATTCTCCTGAAGGTATTCATATATATATTTGGGGCTGTCGGAATAGCTCTTGCCGAAAAAGCTTTCACAGAACACCCAGTTGTCCTTAACCGGTTTTTTAAGAAAGAAATGTATATACAGAAACTTCGCCAATGCCCTCCTGTTTCGAAGAATGCGCTTCAGCTTTTTCAGCACCAGGTGTCTGTTCACGAGGAATATGGTCCTGTTTATATTGCCGTCGGCAAGCGCTTTAAGCAGCTTGCGTTTATATCCCTTGTATCTTCTTAACAGCTCCCTGTCCATGCCGGATATGAGCTGATGCATTATATCAAAATGCCTGTCCCTTACCTCTATATTCTTTCTCCCTCTTAAAGAAGGAGCAAAGAAGCGGACATAGTACTTTATTATTTTCTTATCGAGCCTTTCCCTCAGCTCCTTATCCTGTCCTATAAGGCTTACGGTATAGCGGTAGGTATTGACATACTCCATGAAATTCTTGCTCCTTGGCATTTGGGACAGGGAAGGGTAATTCACGGGATCATTGTGATTTCTTTTAATATATAAGGCCTCCATATTTCTGTCGATTACATCTGCATACATAAGAAGCTGGCATACAAAGGGGCAATCGGACAGGTATATAATATCCTCATTAAACTTAAGCCTGTTCTCTTCAATCAGCGAACGCCTTATTAAGATATTCAGAACAGTTATATTGCGTATGCCCTTTGTTTTGCCGACAAGCTTCCAATAAGCCATCTTCCGCTTGTCATAACCGCTATCTTCTTCATCCTCCTCGGATGATTCCTCCGTGAGTATCTGTTCATCCTCCAGAGAGCTTTCCCTTTCATTCACACCGCCGTTTTCAACATCCATTTGTGAGGAGTCGACGTTTTCTTCGTCCTCGCCCTCCTCGCCTTCTTCATCCTCATCCTTGTTCCTGTTTACATTGGCCAGGAAGGTACTTCTTGAAAACCATGTCCAGATTTTATTGCCGTACACCAAATCGGCTCCCTCGGCATCTGCCGTATCAACAAGCAGAGAAAGAGCGTTTTCATCCAGATAATCGTCACTGTCCAGAAAGAAAATATATTCACCCTGGGCCTGTGATAAGCCAAGATTCCTGGCAGCGGCAACTCCCTTAGCTTCTTCAAGCTCATACACCCTCATTCTGAAATCACGGCCAAAGGTATCAATAAGTCCGGATATGTCTTCCTCTACCCTGTCCTTTACCAGTATGACTTCAAAATCCCTGAAGGTCTGCTCCTTCAGGCTTTGCAAGGCATCCTCCAGAAAGAAGGACCCCTTTTTAAACGGAACAATGATGCTGATCTTCATTTTATAAGCCTCCGGAAAAATTTATTATGCATGTAAAATACTACTTCTTTTAGCGTACAATGTCAATCCATGGAGCCAAGAAACCCTTCAAAGCCCGAGCTGCTCCTTATACTGCCATCGGTAAAAACCCATACTGCCTCAACCTCCTCAAGCCCTTCCACAAGGGAAAGCCCCTGTTCAAAGGGCAATGTGAATACGGCAGTTGACAAGGCATCGGCAAAGCCCGAATCCGGACATACGATTGATACCGCTTTGAAATGATCCGCCGGCATAAGCGTCTCAGGGTCAATAATGTGGTGGTATGTTTTCCCGTACACGGTATAATATCTTTGATAATCCCCGCTGGTTACAAGGGAATAGTCGGATAGCTTCAGAACGAACAGGTTCTTTTTCTCACTTTCCAAGTCGGGATTTTGTATACCCACATTCCAGTTGGTATCATCTATCCTGCTGCCTATTGCTCTTACATTGCCGCCTATACTTATCAAGCCTTTTTCAAAGCCTGCTTCCTCCATAATCTCTGCAACCTGCTCTGTTGCATAGCCCTTGGCTATTGCTCCAACGTCAATACTCATTTCCTTATCCTTAAGGTATACGGTGGAGTTCTCCTTATCTATAACCATCATGCTGATGTCGGTATGCCTTGCCTTCTCCTCAAGAAGCTCATAAGGAGGAAGCTGTGCATTTTCCGGATCGTTGGTTCCGGCTTCCCTGTAATCATGCCATACCTTAAGCACCGCACCAAAGGCTATGTTGACCTTGCCCCCGCTCATCTCATAGGCATCTTCTCCGAACTCGAGCAAATCTATAATTCTTTGATCAACCTTGACAGGAGCTATTCCCGCATTGTCATTAATGGTTTTTATATTGCTTATGCCCTCGTAGTCATTGTATATATCATATAGCTGATGATATTCCATAAGCAGGTCGCGGATTTTCTGAGCATCAGCCATGAACTCCTCTTCATTCTTTGCATAACCGATAACTTCAGTTACGGTGTCAAAAAGCTGAAGAAAGGTTGCCTCATATCTTTTATCCTGCTTTTTCCCGCAGGCTGCCGGGCTTAAGAGGGCTATCGCAGCTATTAATATTATTGCCAATCTTTTAATCATAAATTTCCGATCCGAAATATCTTTATAAGCTATTCTAATCTTCAGGCATCAAGCTGTTAAAGGGCCGGATCATATGCTCCTCTCAAAATTATCATAATATAGTCTATTATAACAGAAAATCGCAGAAATGATGAGTAATTTTCATCTCATCAATCTCTGCGGATTTTTTACTTGAGCGTGCGCAATTCGTATGTGCGATGCCCATTCCCATAGCGCGTGCGCAATTCGTATGCACAATGCATATACCCATATCGAATGCGCGATGCGCATGCAAATATCCCATACGCATCGCGCATTTTTCACTCATTTCATTTTATCTTGGATTTACCGGCTATTTTGCGTTAGCCACTGCTTTATCAACTACTGAGATTAAATCCGTTACATGAATTGTTACTGAGCTTGCAAGGTCAGTTCCGGCAGCGGGAGCGCCTTCGCTTAATGATATACCCTTAACCTCGTCTATGGTCTTTCCCTTGACATATTCTGCAAAGGAATTGGCCTGCTCATACCACTCCTTGCCCAGGCCGGATCTTGCCTTCATACCGTAGTCTTCCTTTAATTCCTGCTTGGTCTTAAAGCCTGCACTTACATCCGTGCTTATTACTCCGCTGACACTGAAATTAACCTTCCCCTGGGAAGCGTCAACTGCGCAGCTTGAAATCTTGCCGTTGGAGTCAAGTGTAACTGCTGCATAATGTGTATATGCCTGTGCAAGTCCTTCAGCATCTGCTGCGGCATCCTTGGAGTCAGATATGGAGGTGGCTATGCCAAGTCCAAGCTTGTCGCCGGTCTTAGCGCCCAAATCCTGTGCATTCTTTACGGCCTTTTCAATAGCGCCGATAAAATCGGTTACATGGATAGTAACGGAGGATGTTATATCCGCGTCGGCAGGAACACCCTGGTTAAGGGCAATACCCTTAACTTCGTCAACAGTCTTGCCAACAACATATTCTGCAAATGCATTGGCCTGCTCGTACCATTCCTTACCTATGCCTGAGTTCCCTTTCATTTTGTAATCTTCCTTCAGTTCCTGCTTGGTTTTAATCTGCGCAGCTTTATCGGTTAAGATCTTGCCTTCGGTTGAGAAATTAATCTTTGTCTGTGCTGCATCAATGACACAATCTACGATCTTGCCGTCCTGTCCTACCAAAACTGCAGCAACTGTGGCATCAACCTGTGCAAGTCCGTCCTTCTCTCCTGCATTGGCAGAGCTTGATAAGGAGCCTACTATACCAAGACCGGTTTTTACTGAAGCTTCTCCACCGGTTTTTCCGTCGTCTGATTTTCCATCATCTGACGCAGGTGCCTGTGTGGGCGTTTTCGTGGGCTGGCCGCCTTTATCGTCATTCTTTTTTCCTCCGCAGCCGCCCAACAATGAAATCAACAGTATTAAGCTTAATAGAAGTACTGTTACCTTCTTCATAATTATTCTCTCCTTCTTTAATATAAACTATTATTCGCATATATTATTCAAAGGGCACAAGCCCTGAATAACCAATATTATGATAATGCCGCGCTGATAAATATAAGCGCCGTATTAACGCCGACTATTATAATGTAGTTCATGATTGCAGTCATAAAGGTTGTTGCCTTGTCCTGCTTCTTAAAGAATACATTTAGGTTCTTCTGAACCGGGATTAATGTAACTAAGGCCAACAGGCATATCGGATGGAGAATCTTAAGCATTACCATGGCTATTACGGCCACATAGGTCGCATAGTATAATGCCGCATGCAGGTATAAGGCTTTCCTGCCTATGTAATACGGCAGTGTATGTCTTTTTACCAGAATATCCTTCTCAAGGTCGCATATATTGTTCGCAAGCATGATATTGGCGGTAGTTGCAAAGGGTATTACGGAAAACAACAGCAGTGACAATATTGGCGCTACTTTCAGCTCCAATGATACAGTGCTGAAACTTAGCTCATAGGTCAGGAAGGTTCCTTCAGGCATATTTATATAAAGAATAATAAATGGAATGAGCAATCCGTAAAATAATCCCGAAAGTACTTCACCCAGAGGCTGCCTGGATATCGGAACCGGTCCGTAGGTATAAAATATCCCGCATAAGAAGCATAGCCCGCCTGTAACAAGCACCACTGCATCGGTCATTACCGCCAGAGCCAGCCCAAGGATTAAGCTTATAAGGAACAATATGCATATTATTATAAATGCGTTCCGTCTTTTAAACTGCAGTATCTGGTGGTTGTTTTTCGTATCAATATAGTTGTTAATTGCCGTGGTTGTCAGATCAAACATGAACATCCCGGCAAAGAAAAGCAAGGTCAGACCCCAATTAATCTTCTGCTCCATATATAACAGAAGAGCAACCGTAAGCAGGAAGGCAAAGGTGCTGGTAATTTTAGTTTTTATCTCCACATAGCTTAAAAATCTCTTAACCATATAACCACCCTGCTTGTCAAATCATTCTTGACGCTTTATCCAATATTGAAACAAGCCTTTTTTTCTTGTCATCCGAAGCGTCAAGGATTTCAATTATCCTCATGGCTTTTTTATAAAATGCCTTGATTATACTTCTGGTAAAGCTTAATCCGCCGGTGCTTTCAACAGCTTCATTTATCTGCTTTCTGCTTACCTTGCCTGCTGCAGCCTTCTCCCTGAAATCGGGCTTGCTTTCAAATGCATGTATAAGCGGCAATGTGATGACACCCTGCTCAAAATCTGACTGCACAGGTTTTGTTGCAACCTCCTCGGATATCACAAAGTCATTACAGTCATCGGTTAACTGGAATATCATTCCGATATAAAATCCAAGGCGACGGTATTTTTTTGTCTCCTTCTCATCCGCACCCGAGATTATTGCTCCCGCAAGGAAGGATGCCTCAAAAAGCGCTGCGGTCTTACCGGAGATAATCTTCAGATACTGGTATGCGGTAAGCCTGGTGTTGCCATTGTTTATATGCTGGTACAGCTCACCGAGGCAAAGCTTTCCGATATAATCCTGCAACTTCAAGTCCTTCTCAAGAAGCTCCTTCTTTATACTAATCGATGCCGCCTTCCTGAGCGCAAGGCTCAGAAGATAATCTCCGCAGATAACGGCTGTTTTCTTGCCGTATTTTCTCTGAAGAGTTTCTTTACCTCTGCGGATATCGGCATCATCCATGACATCATCATGAACCAGGGATGCAAGGTGGACTATCTCTATTGCCGAGGCAATTCTAACAGCATCCATGCTTACATTCCCGTCCTTGTCCTCGGCCGCGGTTATGACGGATGCCGCACGGATATTCTTTCCCTGTGAGGCAAGCAGATGACTGGTATATTCCCTGATAATCAGGGGCGTTTCCTTAAGGCATCGGCCAACCTCTTCCCTGACAAGCCCTGGCGCCTCGTCCTGGCGGATTGAATTATTTTCTTCTTTTATTATCTTATCAGTCATTGTATATATACAGCTTTCTAACAAATGGTAGTTTCTTCCACAGTCCCTTTAAACGGGGCATTGCGTAATAGTCCAGTCCAAAGGTTCTTCCGGCTCCGATCAATACCGCTATTCCTGCAAAAACCATCCAGAAGGTCCCCAGATATAATCCGGTGGTGCATACAAACATGAACTGAAGTACCAGTGAAAAGGCAGCTGCGGGAGTTGTGAACAGTCCTCCCATTAGTGCAAGCCCGATAAGTATTTCAGCTAATACTATGAATATCTGCATTGCCACCTGAATTCCTTCGCTGGGAAGTATAAGCTTGTCTATAAACCAGTTCATAAGCGGTACATCCAGCTTGAAGGCATAATCGCCAAGGGTGGATTCCGCAAGCTTCTTGCCTGAGACAAATATCACCTTGAATAATCCAAGAAAGTTGAAGTTCATCAATACCGTTCCTGCAGCTTCTGCTGCCTGGCCGGTGGCAGACCCTACGGCATCCGCTGCTCCTGTTGCGCTGGAAACCGCATCGGCTGCTCCTGTTGCGGAGGACATTGCATCAGCCGATAATTGAATTAGCTTGGCTGCCGACTGAGATACGACATTAACTGCTTTACCTACCGCACCTGCTGCAGCAGAGGTTGCTCCCGACGCAGCATCGGCTGAACCCGGGTTAAGAATACTGTTATACCAGGCATTGGCTCCTCCGAAGAAGCCTGACAGCTTAGGCCCCTTAAACCAGCCCTCCACTATCTTCATAATACCCTCAAACAACCATACGGCACCAAGCCATACCCTTAAGGCCACCAGTAAAAAGCTGGGAGTGCGGTTCGAAAAATGCCCGCCCACAAAGCTTCTGCAGTTTCTGACCGTGAAAAACTCATGCTTCAAATAACTGAATATCTTGTTCCAGCCAAGCACCTGAACAAAATATATAATATTAATAAAATGCTTGGACAGCATTGCGAAAAAGGACGGAAGACAGAACATACGATTAGGGAACCCTACATGCGCAACACCGTAGCGGCCGCCCACGCTTACCATGACGCCATGGAATTTCGGCTTATATTCCTCCAAGCTGTCCGTACCTGTTATTGCCGCTGCAATATTATGGGCACAAACATCCGCACTCTGCTCGCAATTTTCAACCATCTGAGGAACGGGGCTGTCCTCACCCTCAGGTATATAATACATATTGTCGCCAATTACATATACCTTGTCATCCTTAACGGAACGAAGGAACTTGTCTACCTGAATCCTTCCGCCTTTCTGAAGCTCATGGGCTTCACCGGCACTTTCGGTTATATCGGCGCTGTGTATTCCGGCAGTCCATATAACGGTTCCTGCAGAAATGCTCAGCATTTCATTATGCTTCTCCATCTCTATCAAATTGCTGTCAACCCTTGTTACAAAGGCTTCCATTATAAGCCTGACACCCATTTTATCAAGGCGCTTTGCAACCCTGTCCGAAAGCTTTTCAGGCATATTAGGCATAGGCCTTGCAAGACCGTCAACCAATGTCATGGATACATCTTTTCTGTCAAGCTCGTATTTCTCACATAAGAAGGGGACATACTCAGCCAGCTCGCCTGCCATTTCAACACCGGTAAAGCCGGCTCCGACCACGATGAAACTGAGAAGCTGCCTGCGTTTGTTCTCATCAGGCTCACTTGCCGCCTTTTTGAAGGTATCCTCTATATGGTCCCTGAGTATGATGGCATCCTCATATGACCATAGCGTAAACGAATGCTCCTCTGCTCCGGGAACACCGAAAAATGCAGGCTTGGAGCCTGCTGCAATTACCAGGTAATCATAAGGATAGGATCCGTTGACTCCTGAAACCAGCTTTTTGTCAAAGCTTATGGTTTCAACAGTATCGAGCTTAACCTCCACTCTTCTTCCTGCAAAAACCTTCTTAAGGCTTATGCGGATGCTGTCCTCCTCCACACGGCGTGCAGCCACCTCATGAAGCTCGGTAAGCATTGTATGGAATGGATTCTTATCTATAATGGTTATGCTGACATCTTCGCTTTTCTTAAATCTTTTTGCCAGCTTCTTGGCTGTCAGGATACCTGCATATCCGGCACCTATTATAACAATTCTCGTGCTCATGACTTCTCCTTCTTCTTATATTTATTATTAGTATTCTGCATTACTATTGCTTTTAATCGAAATATATTGTTAATAATATAACAATTTACCCCGACAAATCTATCATGATATCTCTACCATTATGCTATGAATTGCACTTTCAGTATAGCATACGCAGTATTAAAAAACAACATATATTTCTATAAAAAAGTAATACTATATACTAATTTTTTTGTAAAAATTCACAATACCTGCATACGCAATAATAATCCATTGCATGTATTTACACTGATGCTATAATTAAACCAGAATGCTCCGGGGGGGGATAATGCTATGTCTGATAATAACGGTATTCATGAGAAAGACAAGCAAAAGGAATCACCATTTAATAATATTATTAAGAAGCTGCTTTTTTTTATCCTGCTTATCCTGTTCAGTTCAATGTTCGGATATATGACGGGATATATGATCGGAAAGGCCCTGCCCCGTAATATCAGGGGTATTACCGTATTGCTTATATTCCTGTGGTTTATAATTTCAATATATATTTCAATGAAGCTGCAGATTATTGTTCACGAAGGCGGGCATCTGATTGCCGGATTAATAAGCGGGTATAAATTTGTATCCTTTCGTATCGGAAGGCTCACCATTGTATCGGTTGACGGAAAGCTAAAGCTTAAACAATATACGATTGCAGGAACTGCAGGTCAATGTCTTATGAAGCCTCCAATGACGGAGGACTGCCGGTTTCCATACATTCTCTACAACCTTGGAGGTGTGGCAGGCAATGTTATTCTCAGCCTTGCCTGTCTGTTACTGTATTATATATTGCCCTATAACACATACCTTATGATTTTCTTAGTATGCTGCTTTTTCTGGAGCTTTCTGTTGGCTATAATTAATGGAATTCCCTTGAAGATAGCAGGACTTGCAAATGACGGTTATAATGTCTATTCTCTCGGAAAGGATTTATATGCCCTCCGGTCCATATGGATACAGCTTACGGTTAATGCTCTTTTAACAGAAGGAGTACGGCTTCGGGACATGCCCGAGGAATGGTTTGCGTTTGACAGGGAAAAATCACTGAATAATCCAATGATAGGCAGCCTGGGAGTCCTTAGATGCGCATACCTTACCGACAGGATGATGATTGACGAGGCAAGGGAGCTTGCCGGGTATCTTGAAAATGCCCCCGGTATCCTGGAGGTACTGAGGAATGAGCTTAGATGTGAGCTTTTATTCATGGAGCTGGCAGGTGCAAGGCGTGGTGAAGAAATCGAACGGCTCTATGATAAAAAGATGAAAAAATACATCAAGGCCACTCGCAGATATCCTTCTCGAATGCGCTTGATGTATGCATATGAGCTTCTATATGAGAAAAATCATGAGGCAGCCGCCAAACAGCTTGCTGCTTTTGAAAAGCTTGCCGGGACCTATGCCTGCCGGGCAGAAATTGATTCCGAAAGGGACATGATTACATATGTAAACAAGCTGGCGGCAGAATGTCAATAGATAATTACTGCATCGCAGCTCACAGCTTATGAACAAATGCGTTATTTCATCGGAGATTAGAAGAGATTATCTATATACTCACTCGGCGCATAACGGTATGTCACCGTTTTCACCGGCATTGTCGTCATATTCAATGCTGCCGTACTCTCCTGATAACCTCCTTATATATTCCTTAATAACATTCCTTTTTACCTGATCCAGGGATACATATTCGTATATTATTCTTTTGTCAAGCTCGTCCAGATGATATTGCCTGACAACCTCTTCGATAGCTTCAGGATATGACCTGCAGAATATTTCACCTTCACCGAACCGCAGCCAGTTTTCTCTGACATTGAATTCTCTGCAAACGGACAGGACCATCTGGTCGGTAACGCTGCGGTCACCGCTTTCTATCTTGGAAATTCCGGCTCCTGTAACTCCAAGTCTTTTGCCGAATGCCTCCTGACTCATATTCAGGCTTTTTCTTAGTTGTCTAATTCTTGTATTCAACCGACCACATCCCTTCCAAACTGATATTAGCAAAGTCAGAAAAAATAGTCAAATATTATTAATGTTTATTATTGACAATAGCTGGTGTTTTATATATAATATTGTCATAGTCATTTTTTTATAAAAACTGTGTCAATATATCCGGGGAAGGCAGGCTTATAATATGTCCGAAAAAATACCTGTAAAAAGCAGTGATACATTGATAAACGATATAGTAAGGGAGATAATCCCTTCCTTGATACTGCTTAAGGCTTCCCACAAAAAAGCAATCCTTGCAAAAATCAACAGCCTTAAGCACTCTCCTTGAGGTTTTAGAATTTACGCCAACTCCTAATCCGATATGTGACAACCCAAAGCAGCAATACCGGCCGCAGCAGTACAGGAAAGCATGGTGATTCCAATATACCTGTTTCCGTATTTGTATACGGCCGGTATTGTTTTTGGTACCATTATGCAACATTTTGTTTGATTTTTTATATAACAGACATATATTTCTATTTTCTCGTTTACACCGTAACCGTTATGATATATAATGATTACCAATTTACATATTAATTAGATACGGCTGGTTACTTGTTTTGCCGGCTGTCAGCGTTTGAAGGCTGATAAGGCTGATAGGTGGTTATTAGCATGATATTAACATTCTTTTCGGCATTTTTTATAGCTTTTTCCGGAGCCATGATGCCCGGATCCCTGCTTGCCTATACCCTGCGCAAATCCCTGTCGGACGGGCCTAAAGCAGGATTTTTTATAGCAGCGGGACATGCGGTGCTTGAGCTGCTTTTAATAATCATGATTTTTCTTGGTTTCGGAAGGATACTTCAGCTTGATGCCGTTACAATGCTTATAAGCCTGATTGGAGGCGCAATACTGATATATATGGGCGCCGATATGATACGAGGCTCTGTAAGGAATACGGTGAAGGTCAATCTTGAAGATAGCGGTAAAAAAACCGGAGGCATGTTTGCCTCCGGCATAATAATCAGTGCGACCAATCCCTTCTTTATTATCTGGTGGTCGGTTGTTGGTCTCGGCTTCATTCTTCAGTCATATGAAGCCTTCGGTATATCCGGTATAGCTATATATTATACCGGACATATTCTTGCAGACTTTTTGTGGTACTGCTTTGTATCAATACTGGTTGGTACTACCAGAAGGTTTATCAGGGATAATTTATACCGTATTATTATAGCTTGCCTTGGGGTTATCACCATTTTTTTCGGAGTAAGGTTTATTTATACCGCCCTGTTTAAGTAATGCATATTATTTTACGGTAACCTTATAGGTCTTTGATATGCCTCCATGCTTGATTGTAAGATTTGCGCTGCCCTTCTTCACACCCTTGATAACACCCTTGCTTGTAACAGTGAATATCTTTTTGTTGGAAGAGCTGTAGGTTACGCCTGAGGATAATGCCTCGGTCTTGCCCGTATCAATATAACTGCGGCTTACCTTCAGGGTTACGGTCTTGCCCACTTTTACCTGGGTAATTGCTTTCTGGTTGTCAGCGCTTATGGAAAGGCTGTCGATATTCTTATAATCCTTTTCTATTTCCTTGGCAGTAAGGGCATAATTGTACAGCTTCAACTCATCCATAGAACCGTTAAAATAATACTCTCCGTTAGATCCGATAGTCAGGCTTCCGTCGGAATGTGCCATAAAGCATTCGGAGTATTCCGGCACCTTTTCCTTCTTAATCTGCTTTCCGTTCTTGTACCAGCGGACTTCCTTTGTATCATAGGTTACGGCAATATGATCCCACTTGTTTATGGTGTCATTGTCGAAGGAATACCTTAAGCCAAGCAGTCCTGTCTGATATTCAAAGGGTACATAGTAAAAATCATATAAATTATGCTGCAGTAAAATCTGGTAAGCGCTTTCATCCGGGTTACCCTGGGTGCTGGGTCCTGTTTTATTAATAAGTGTAAAGAACTTATCCTTCTCTGCTATATTAACCCATGCCGTCAGGGTGAAGCCCTGGTCAAAATCCAGGTTTGTGCTGTCCTGTATCTCAAGATATGAGTTCTTGGAGAATTTGGCTGCCTTGCTGTTTAATCCGTCTATAAAGGATATCTTGCCTGCGGCTACTTCGGAATCGTTGCCAAAATCCGTGGCATCCTTAAAATTACCGTTGAATTTATAATGGGCAACCAGAGCATTGGTCTGTGTAAGGAATTCCGGCTTCGCTTCAAGGCCTGCCTCATAAAGAGCGGTCACTTCACCGGCAGATAATGCACGGTTATAGATGCGCAGGTCGTCCATGTATCCGTTGAAAAAATACTCGCCGTCAGACATTCCGATGTACAGGCTGCCTATGGTTGGTGTAGGCGAACCGGTAACGCTCTGCTTTTTCATAAGGGTATCGTTCTCATACATTCTAACTTCCTTGCCATTATATGTAACGGTCAGAAGGAACCATTTGCGGATGTCAATCGGATTGCCTCTCATGTAGAACTGATCCATATAGGTACCGTCCGAAGTGTCATGCAGATCGATAATCGGAGTATTATCTCCAAACTCATAAAGCTTATAAGGTGAGGTCCAGCACTCCTCGTCCTCCCCCTTATATACATAAGGAACCTTGTCGCTTTCTCTCATATGTCCGACCTTATATGCCCACAATGAAATGGTAAACTTTTCGATATCAAGGGTATCGCTGTCGGCAACCTCAAGATAGCTCTTGCCGTTCAGCTTTACAGCCTTTCCGAATATTCCATCTTCATATGCAGCCTTCCCGTAGGTACATTCGGCATTATTATCATTGCCGGAGGAATCCTCCAGGTTGCCGTCAAATTTAAGATGCATTACAAGTCCGTCTTCTGCAAGAGCCAAATTGCTGCCTGCAGATAAACCGGTAAACAAAGCTGTTAACATAATCAGAGCCAAAACCAGGCTTATAACTTTCTTTCTTCTCATCCTAATACCTCCATGCATAAATTAATAACTGCCCTGTAACATCATTCACTTCTTCCGCCGATATCCCTGTATCCTATAATAAGCTCCGGCCGTGATTTCACCTCGAGCTTTCTATAGATTCCCGTCATATGGGTGTTAGCGGTTGAATACTTAATTGAGAGCTTTTCTGCGCATTCCTTAAGAGTAAATCCTTCTACAAGCAGGTTAAAAAGCTCGTATTCCCTTGGTGTTAAAAGTTCTACCTTCTCCTTCCTGTCAATCACCTCGTGCTTTGACTGCTTCCTTTTAATCAGCCTATCAAACAGCACCTTAAATTATCTCCTTTCTCCTTAACATGGTCACCCGCTATTATTGCTGTACATATATTTTGCTTTGTCTTGCGGATATAGTCCATTCACTAGTTCAAATGACAGCATAAAAAAAGGCCTCATTAGTTCTAATGAGGCGGGGGCAATTGCCCTTTCCTTGATTATATTAATTTTATTCTGCAACAGCTCCTTGAATCTCCTTTACATTGTCCCTGGTTATGAGCTTTATAGCCGGAATTCCTTGCTGTATGCCGCATTACTGCCTGCAAGATAATCCTTGAACATCAGCATCAGCTCCGGCCTGCTGTTGATATTGAGCTTCCTGTATAGAGAGGTGCAGTAGGTGTTCACCGTAGAATAGGATATTGAAAGTATTGCTGCAATCTGGCGCATTGTATATCCCTCAAGCAGCAGCTTGCATATATCCGTTTCACGTCTGCTTAAGCTAAAGCCGGCAAACGGGTCATCCACTGTTCTGCTTATTTCTGACATGCAGGAATCCCCTGCCCAGTCGTTATAATACCTGGCATTAGTAATAAATGGTGTCAGTGCAAGGAAGATTATCATAAATACCGCCGCAAGAAGAGATGACATAATGGAAGCCTTGACGATGCTTACCTCAGATATAAGATTGCCTACCACAATGCCGGACACTCCGCCGCATATTCCTATAAGCAGTATTGAAAGCCTGATATACCTTAAGCTGTTGTACTTCTTCCCCACCACACCGAGGATATAATACATGCTTATCATTCCCACCGTATTGCCTATCCCGAGCATTATGGCAAATAAAACCGCCATTGCAGGGATTTCATTGCTGAAAACGCTGAACATAAGCCCTATGGTAATGCTGCTGAAGGTAATATTGCTAATCCAGGTAAAGGCATGCCTGGATGCAGCATAAACAGCTATGTAAATAAGGCATCCGAGAATTCCCCCAATGTAATACCATGTATGGATATAGCTTCCCATGTATTCTGCAATTATATCAAGAACTCCCTTGCCTGCGCCTTTGCATAGAATTGCTACGGCACAGCTGTAGGTAAGGGTAAGATATACTCTGGGTTTAATTGCCGGAATACCCTTATCCTTGTTATCAGAAGAAATGCTGCTCTGCTTGAAAAAGGCTGTGGCCGTAAGAGGTATTACCAGCAGAATTAAGGTTATAAGCTGTTTCCTTCCTCCCGATATATCGGCAGGCATACCTTCCTGAAGCAGCATTGTAATATTAATGATTACATTGCTGATTACTACCGAATAAAGCTTCNNAGTATTGTTAAGTACAAAACAATAGGGTATCAGTATGCTGATATTCACTATCCCCAATGTTATTCCTATTACCAAAACGGATATAAGCTTGAAATCACCGGATCTTACCAAAAGAAATAAACTCATTCCGGCTGTAATTATAATTGCTCCTACGCGTGAAGTTTTTACAAACCATTCTTTTTTTATTAAGAATACAAACAGAGCTGAAGAAATCAAATTTATTGAATGAATAATACTGCGCAATCCGCTGCTGAAAACCATCTCAATAACCGGGGATGCCGTCCACCAGGTAGTAAACGCAACCACCCAGGCATAATACAGAATCCAGATAAAAATATACGGAAAATTGCTTTTGTTAATTGCCTTTAAATTAGCTACCCTTAAAGCTTTCGGCAATAAAGAATTAGCTTGAGTGCTGTCTCTTAAGTATTCATCTTGCTTATACATAATGCCCTCCGCATTCCATATATTTACTTAAATTATACTAAATAAGCATACTTTAACCAAGTAAGCCTATATGTTCAGTCGCCTCCCTTACCTTATCCATATATCCTCCGTAAAAGAAGGCGCATTTCATAAAATCCTTCCCGAAATAATCCTTTGTTATACCATCCCCCGATTGCCCCTGCATACGGGAATTGTATCCTTATATTCCTCCTCCCTTGTACATTCCATCGGTCGAAATCTGAATATGCTATGGACATGCATGCAATGGACGGGTATGAATTACTGCGCATCCAGTCTCTGTCTTGCTACAAGCTCTGCAAAGAAGCCGTTTCTTTCAAGCAGCTCCTCATATTTTCCGTCCTCGATAATCCTGCCTTGATCCAGTACTATTATTCGATCACATTGCTTAATCGTTGAAAGCCTGTGGGCAATCACAATCCTGGTACATTTCAGCTTCTCCAGGGAGTCCGAAACAATCTTTTGCGCAAGGTTGTCTAGAGCGCTTGTTGCTTCGTCAAACATTAGTATCCTTGGCTTGGATGCTATGGCCCTGGCTATCATAAGCCTTTGCCTTTGCCCTCCCGAGATTCCTCCGGAGCCTTCGGATATTAAGGTATGCATGCCCATTGGCATGTTCCTGATATCCTCTGCTATACCTGCCAGTTCAGCCGCCTCCCAGGCCTCATCCATAGTGAGCCATGGGGCAGAAATGACAATATTCGAGTATATATCCCCCTGGAACAGCTTGCCGTCCTGCATGACTACTCCGATATTGCGCCGCAGGGACTTTAAATCAAGAGATGCAATATCCTTGCCGTCATAATATATTGCGCCCTTATCCGGTTTTTCGAATCCTAACATAAGACGCATAAGAGTCGACTTGCCGCAGCCTGTCTGACCGACAATAGCAATATACTGCCCGGGTCGTATCTTAAGAGACATGTTGTCAATTACATAAGGCATGTCACTGTTATACCTGAAGGAAACATTATTAAGCTCTATGGAACCGGTAAGGCGTGTTACCATATCTTTTCCTTCGGAGATCTCAGGCACCTCGTTAAGTATAGGCTTTACCATATCCATTACGGGCTTGATATTGGCTATGGTAAGGGCTATTCCCGTCAATGACATGAAGGCCCCGGAAATCATTCCGTAGGATACGTTAAAGGCCATGTAATCGGCAATACTGATTTCAGATATTGCAGCAAAGTAATATAATGCTATGGTGCCTGCCAAAGTAATTGCCGTTGATATAACACTGTTCAGCTTAATAATTGCAGGCGGATCATACCTAAGCTTTGCGGTATCCTTATACCAGGCTGCCCATTTTGCAAAGGCTCTGCGTTCGGCTCCTGCAAGCTTAAGCTTCTGCACACCGGATATCAGGGAATATTCCAGTCCTCTTCTCTTAACATCCGATTCCATCATCCGCTTTGAAATCTTCATCTGCAGGAATGTCGACAGCAGCGAGAATAATAATGTAACTATAATAATTATTAGCGCGGGAACAACAAGACTCGGCGCATAATTGAATATCTGGGTTATGTATACCAGGGAAAACAATGAACTAATTCCCGTGGTAAGAATGGCATTTGTAAGCATGTTGCACAGGCCGTTGATCTGCTGCGTTCTTGCCGACAGCTCACCTGCTGCGTACTTTTTGAAGAACGGGGCGGGCAGCGACAGTACCCGCATCATTGATGCTGCCTGAACCGCAATATTCAGCTTTGTCTGAAGCCTTGCCATAACCAGTGATTTTGCTATTCCGATTAATACCGTAGATACCGTAACACCTAAAAACAAGCAGGTAATGGGAATCAACAGCTTCATTTCCCCGGCAGGAACCACCTTATCAAAAATTACATTATTAATATATGGTAAAAACATACCCATCAGGGTTGCAGCCAGGGATGCCAACCCAACCATAATAAAGTCAGGCACGGAAAGCGTACGAATTATGAACAGCATCAAATCCTTTATTCCCAAAGACTTAAGGGGCAGCGGCCTGTAAAAGCATATGGCCTCCTCGGACAGCATTCCGGCAGTTTTGGAATTTACCCTGATACGGCTGCCCTTTTCATAATCATAAAATTCATAACCGGTGAGTCCGGCCGGAATCAGCGCAACAGCCTTCCCGTCAGCCGTTTTGCCAAGCAGGGCTCCTATGCCGTCCTTATACCATTTGCCGGTAAGCTTTACGCTTCTTCTCATAATGCCGGAGGGCCGCAACAGGTACTCAAGCTGCTCGTTCATGTCCTTAAGCTTTTCGGGAAGCTCCCTGGGTTTTACATGGTAATATCGCAGTATTTCATCAATGGCATCCTTTGTCCTTTTCTCGTCATTAATGAGGCTTTCATCATGGCTTCCTTTGCCCATTATTACACCGGACAAATCCGCACATGCCTCGGCAAAGTTATCCATGTCATTTTTCATTCTCTGCTTTATCTGCTCGTCAAACCAGCCCATTTATAAGGCCTCCTTTTAATTCTTTTACCTACTCGCTTGCAACTAACCTGGTATAAAGGCCGTCCTTTGAATACAGCTCACTATGGGTGCCCCGTTCAACAACCTTGCCTCTGTCAAGGACTATTATCTCGTCACAGTCACGTATCGTCGAAAGCCTGTGTGCCACAACTATACATGTAATTCCCCTGTTCCTTATGGCTTCCACAACCTCATATTCCGTCTTGGCATCAAGAGCGCTTGTAGCCTCATCCATAATTATAATGGTAGGATCCTGAGCCAGCACACGGGCTATCTCCATTCTCTGCCTCTGTCCGCCCGAGAAATCCTTGCCGTTTTCCATAATCCTGTAATTGTAGCCGCCGTTTCTCTGCATGATATCCTCATGCAGCCTTGCATCACGGGCTGCAAGAATCATTTCAAAATCCTCTATTGAGGTGTCCCACATCTTAATATTATTTGCAATGGTATCTTCAAAAAGTATTATATCCTGATCCACTACCGCCAGTGATCCTGTGAATACCTCATGGTTTATGCTGCTTATCGGCTTGCCGTCAAAAAGGATCTCCCCGCTCCAGGGCTTATAAAGCCCTGATATCAGCTTGGACAGCGTGGACTTGCCGCAGCCGGAAGGACCCACGAATGCAACAGAGCTGCCCGGCTTAAGCGTAAGGTTAAAATCCTCGATGAGGGGATCTTCAAGGCGGGAATAACCAAAGGTAACATTCTTCATTACTACTTCACCGGACAGCTTGTCATAAAAAGCCGCATCACTCAAGTCATTCTCGGCATAGTTAACATCCGGAGCATATTCCATGATGTCTTCTATTCGCTCCATATTTGTTCGCATTTCCTGCAGCCCCTGCCCTGTCTGTATCAGATTATTGACAGGCCTTGTAAATGAAGCCATGAAGCCTTGAAATGCCAGAATAGAGCCTACCGTAAATTCGCCCTGTATTACAAGAAATACGCCAAGCATAAGTATGGCTATGTCAGCTGCCGAGGATACCATACCCGGTACAGCCCCAAGGTACTGGTTCAGCCTGGCGTACCTGACCGTCTGGGTATTGACGGAGGCCTGATAGCCTGCCCATTTTTCAAAGAAGCCGTTCTCGGCGCCGCTTGCCTTAATGGTTTCAATCATTCCAATACCCGCAACGCTTGCGCCTGCCAGCAATCCGCTGTCCCTCATCTGGACGCGGGTGATATTGATGCGCTTTTTGGATATATACCTTGCAACGAACATATTAATGACAATTGAAGATACCCCTACCAGCGTCAGCAGCGGGCTGTATCTCAGCATAACCGTAAAATATAATATAAGCATAATAAAATCTAAAAACAGAGGCCCCAATTGATTTACAAGGGAGGAGGCTATTCCCTCGTTTGAATCCTGCCTTGAAGCAATGTCGCCTGCCATACGCTGTGAGAAGAACTCCATGGGCATCCTGAGTACATGCCATATAAAGCCTGTATTTGCAACAATGGCAAGCTTGCCTTCAATCTTGAGCATATATACAGCTCTGATAAGGGCTACTATAACCTGCACAATTGCCAGGGCTATCATTGCAAGTATGAAGGGATAAAGCCATCCCGCATCTGCTCCGCTAAGAATCCTGTCCAGGAATATCCTTGAAAACGCAGGATTTATAACCTCAATCAGTGAACTTATTACGGCAGTTAAGATGACGAATACAAAAGCTGCTGCCGTTCCCTTAAGCCTCTTCCGTGCAAATCCAAGCACGCTTTTTGGCTTTCCTCCTCTTTCAAAGCTTTCGGTAGGCTCAAATAACATGCATACACCGGTAAATGCAGCATCGAACTCCTGCATGCTTACCTTGACTATACCCCTTCCGGGATCATTAATTATTGCCTTGTCGCCCTTAAAACCTGCCAGCACTACGAAATGATTGAAGTTCCAGTGTATTATGCAGGGAAATTTACCATGCAGCTTAAGCTGCTCCGTCTCATACCGGTAACCCCTGGCATCCAGACCGTAGCTTCGTGCCGCTTTCATTACATTTTTTGCTTTGGAACCGTCACGGGATACGCCGCAGTCCGCCCGGACCTGCTCCAGAGGAAGCCACTTGCCGTAATAGGCAAGAATCATGCAAAGTGAAGCCGCTCCACATTCAAGGGCTTCCATTTGCATAACCATAGGCACCTTTGCATAACCTTTTTGTATCGGCTTCTTTATACCGGCCTTGCTGCTTTTAATTCTCATCGCACGCACCTCAGTTTAAGATGAAAGATATCGGGCTGACCCTGTCTGTAATAATG
The DNA here is from genome assembly GCA_002329645.1 of Lachnoclostridium sp. UBA1434. Lineage (GTDB taxonomy): Bacteria > Bacillota > Clostridia > Lachnospirales > Lachnospiraceae > Mobilitalea. The sequence continues at coordinate 49,313 of DCTS01000015.1, forward strand.
TCCAGCCTGACGAGGCCATCCTCTACCCCTTTTGCATCAACAATTATCTCATAATTCCAGTTTGTTAAGCCAAGGGCATGCCGTGTGTATTCATCCGCATATTTTTCCCCTGCCTCCTCATATGATAACGGAGCCATGGATATGGAGGCGATTCTTCCCTTAATGTCTCCCGATTTTACCTCCATGTCTTCCTTAACTTTATAAGCATCCTCTTCGGAGAGGTAACATATGATCCTTCCGTCCCTGGCCACACCGGTCAGCTTAAGGCTTGAAGAAAGGCTGCCGAAAAAGCCCCAGATAAAAACCCCCGCAAGCAGTAAAATGATAGCGGCAAGAACAACCCATACACTTGGGTTGGTCACCCTGATATAATCGTTTAGCTGCTCGGGTGAGTTTATCCTCTCCATGCTTGATTTCTTAAATATGTTGTTTCCCATGCTTGTTCCTCCATACTTATTAATGCATTTACTGACTGTCCAAAATAAAAATAATTTATGATTTGCATTATGACTTGTATTATAGCTTGTTCTTGACTATCGTCAATTTGTTTTTGTTATCCTCATATTTATAATAAATATTGTCCATTGTTTTCTTTACCATATATATTCCAAGCCCTCCGATTGCCCGGTCATCTGCAGGCAGAGTAATATCCGGATCGGACTTTTCAAGGGGGTTATAGGGCCTGCCGCTGTCTATGAACGTAATTTCAACTGCTCCCACATTCTTATCCATGTTCAGCCAAACCTCCGCATCGCCGCCTTCAGCATCATATGCATAATGTGCTATATTGATAAATATTTCCTCAACTGCCGTCCTTATCTGAACCCGGGCTCTTGCGGAAAAGTCTGCAGCTTTGATCCCGGCTTCGATAAAATCCTGAACCTTTTTCAGCTCTTCATCCTTTGCCGGTACGGTTAATCTCTTCAGTACCTTACCCTTGTACTTAAGTGCGAGCATAGTAATATCATCAAACTGGGGTGCCAAATCAACGAATTTATCCAGATCCTCTTTTATTGCAGGCAGCAAATCGGCGGGCTCTGCATCCCGGTTATCATTAAGAGCCGCCAAAAGCCTATCCTCCCCGTACATATTGTTGCTATTATCCGTTGCCTCCGTAACGCCGTCGGTATAAAGATACAACACATCCCCCGGTTCAAGCGTAAGCTCCGACTGCCTGTAGCGTATACCTTCCATTCCGGCAAGGATAAAGCCTGCCGGAGGCTTCAGTATCTCAAAGGCTTCGCCTGCCCTTTTAAGATAAGGCGGATTATGCCCTGCATTTGCATAGGTAAGCTTTCCCGAAGTAATATCAAGAATACCCATCCAGGCAGTTACAAACATTCCTGCATCATTGTTCTCACACAGCTTTGCATTGACCTCGGTAAATACCTCAGCCGGGGACATCCCGGATTGGGCATGGCTTTTTATAAGGATTTTGGCAACCACCATGAATAAGGCTGCAGGTACACCCTTGCCCGAGACATCTGCCATAACCACTGCCAGGTGATTGTCATCAGTCAGGAAGATGTCATAAAAGTCACCCCCCACCTCCTTGGCGGGCTGCATTGTTGCATATATGTCGAAATCCACTCTGTCAGGGAAAATGGGAAATATGCGGGGCAGCATGGATGTCTGTATCTGGGTTGCAACATTAAGCTCTGCGCCGATTCTTTCCTTTTCTGCAGTAATCGCAGTCAGATTCTTTATGTAATTGTTAATATCCATTTCCATAGTCTTGATTGCTTCGGAAAGGTTTTCAATTTCATCTCCTGTATGGATCTCCAGCCTGGATATGGCGGATTCAACACTGTCACCGCTTTCATCCTTTTCACTTACAAATTTGGATGCTGCCGTTGAAAGTAAATTTATCGGAGATACAACAAATTTATTAATTAACAGAATAATGATCGTTGCTGCAGCCGCTGCCGCAATTATCAGGGCCATACAGATAATTAGCAGAAAGCCATGCCTGTCTGCCATGACCTCATCCATTGAAATATCTACGAATGCAAGAGACACTACTTCGCCGTTGCTGTCAAAGATGGGCGCTCCTGCTGAGCAAAGCCAGCCGTATTCATCATCGTCAGTTATAAAAGCCGGAAGCCCCTTATCAAGGGAATCAAGGTATTGGAAATTAACATCGGCAAGCGGAAAGGTCTCTCCAAGCTCACAGGCGGTTTCCTCATAATCGGCATCAATTATATAGACAGCGCCCTCGGCCGCAACCTTCTGCACATACAGATACAGCGCATCATGGCTTTCCTTCAGCTCAAACAAAATATTAAGCATGTCATAGTATTCATCATCCTTTATTGCCTGAACAGACTCCTCATAATTTTTATCCGAGCTGTCAAGAGTCTCCACCTTCGTAACATACTCACGAATTTTATCACCATTCATCTGGGATGCTGCAGCTTTGGCAATATTCATGGCATTTGTCTTGTAATGCTCATCCATGGTATTGCAGTATATTGAATAGCTTATAAGTATTGCGGTGGCTGAAAGCAATATGGCTATAAGCAGCATAGCGATTATGGATTTTGCTTTTAGTGATCTCCTTTTCATAATGCCGATACCTTTCATAGATACTTATTCATTAATGAATCATGTAAGGATTGCTTTATTTAATGTATAAACATCCGGCTAAACCTTACGGAATCTTATGCTTAAGTTCAATTTAATCCGGCTATACCCTTACTGTAAGCGTATTGAAGCCCTGATAGCGGCGGTAGAAGAATTCCTTTGCCTTGTTTTTCACCATCAGAATGCCGATATTGTCCATTCCTTCATCATTGTCAAGCTCTATCCTCTTTGTATGCATGTCAAAGGGATTAAAGCTTATGGCATTATCCCTTATATGCAATTCAAAGGTATTATCCTCATATGCTATCAGAGTCAGCTCAATATATCCGTCCTCCATATGCTCAAAGCCGTTGCAGATAATTGACTGACATATCTCCTCCACGGTAAGATTTACATAATACTGCTGTGTAAAGCTTGCACTCCATGTATTGCAGAATTCTTCGATATCTGATGTCAGGCTGCCAAAATCCTCGAACCTGGTTATGGTTCTGTTAAATATCCGGTCTGCAATAATTACAGCATCCCGTTCGGTGGTGTATCTTTTCTCAAAGGCTTTCTTTGCAGCAAGCCATAGAGCAAGGGAAACGAACTCCGTAGCGGCAAATGTCCACCAGAACATATTCGTATTTATTAATAAAAATACCAGGCTAAATAGCAGGTATATCCCGAAGGTTCTCAAAAAAGTGATAATAAATACCAGCCTTCTCTTATCTTCAGCCTGATAATAGTTGCTCATCATAACGGAAAAGCCTGCAGGCAAAGTGCTTATGCAATAAAGCCTGAGCGCCCGGACCGCCATATCGGCGGATACTTCCTGAGATAAGCCGAATATTCTGCAGAGAGGCTCTGCAAATATACCTGACAGCAACGCTGCGCAGGCTCCAAGAAATACACCCCACTTAAGAGCCATGTATAAGGTTGTCTTCTCGGCCTTTCTGTTCTTCTCACCGGAAAAGGTGCCTGCAAGAGGCTGGATAGCTGCACCCGTACCCTCATAAACTGCCAGGAGCACATAAGATGCATTGGTTACCATATTGAAAACGGCAAGCATCATTTCACCACCGGTTCGAATAAGCAGGTTATTAATAACAATAAAAAATATTAATTGAAATATGTATTGTGAAGAGGATGCAAAGCCATTTTTAAAATTATCCCAAATGAGCCTTATATCCGGTTTTACTGCCTGCAGCCTTATTATTGTCCATTTTAATAACAGATGGGGCAGATATATGCATATAGATACGGCTCTGCCTATTACGGTGGCAAGTGCGGCGCCCTTGATATCCATACCAAGATAAATTACAAATACAAAATTCAATATAAAGTCAACCGCATTGCCTGCAAGAAAGCCTATACTTGCCAGCCTCTGATTGTCATCACATCTTACATAGTGATATAATAGGGAGCTTACAAAGAACAATGGTGCACAGATAAGCAATATACCCGCATAGGATCTTGCAGCCTCATACAAAGTGCCGTCTTCAGGGTGTACACCAAGAATGAGTAAGATATTTGGCAAAAGAAGGTGACCGGCTATTGCAAGAATGAAGCTTGTAAAAAGGGAGGCATACAGCATCTGATTAAAGCTCTTAACGCCTTCTCTTGCCTTACCAGCTCCAAGAAGTCTTGTATAATGGACCGATCCGCCAACTGCAATCCCGATATCCAGTACATTAAAAACCATATATATTGGTAAAATCAAAGCAATAGCCGCAAGACCGGTCTCACCCATTCTGGTTCCAACCACAATTGCATCCACAATATTGCCAAAGGAGAATCCTATAGATGAGACTAACGATGGTATAAAAAACTTGTAAAACATCCTTTTCGTAAAATATGTATCCTTTAGTATCCTGACATTGCGGCTTTTCACCGGCATCTGCCACCCTTCCAAGACTGCTTGTATTACCTTTGTATTTTGCTTGCTTATAGGGTACAGAAGTAACTATTCGATCCTTAATATATCTGCAAATCCCGTAATTTCAAAGACCTCCATAATCGTTTCATTGACATTTCTAATAATCATGGAGCCCTGTTTGTTCATTACCTTTTGAGCAGCAAGCAGCACACGAAGTCCTGCCGATGAAATATACTCCAGACCTGAAAAATCCATCTCAAGCTCGGTAATGCCGTTCAATGAAGTCTTCAACTCCGCTTCAAGCCTGGGTGCTGTTGTTGTATCCAGCCTACCCTCCAAAGCTATAGATAATACTGAACCATTAGTCGTTTTTACAATATTCATAACTATCCCTCGTTTATGTCACAATATGACCATTTTATATAAAATATTCTATCATACCGCATAACTTTTAACAATGGTTTTCTTATATGTCGAAATGTAAAGAAAAATGCATGTATTTATTGACTATTTATCAATTAATATGTATTATAAGTATGTACTTAAATACATATTATGACTATATACTTAAATTTTTAGTAACAAGGGTAACTATTAAATTAATATAAAATATTATACAAGGAGCCAATCATATGGATAATAAACCGGATTTCAATCGCGAAGAGCTTTTTAAGAAAGCAGTGCAATGCAAGACAACCGAAGAGCTTATAGATGCGGCAAAGCAATACGGAATTCCTCTTGACAACACCCAGGCCGAGACAATACTTAAGCAAATAAATCATAAAAACACCGAGATAACCGATGATGAGCTGGATATGGTTGCAGGCGGGGGCTGCGGTGGTGACCCCTTTGGCCGTACAGTCGATTCCAGATGCGTTTATTGCAAAAGTAAGAATACCCAATTTCTCCACGGAAATGATAATCATTTATCCTGGTATCTCTGCAATGATTGTAAACAATCCTTTATACTGTACGGTTACATATAAATCGAGAATACCAGGTTTCCGGAACTATACATTTAACAATACATAGCAGTAATGCATGGAAGGAGTATATATGGATAGGAGCGAAATAATAAAGAAAGCTTCTGCCTGTTCGACAGCAGAAGAGCTTCAGGCACTTGCCAGGGAATATGGAATGGATATTGACCTTAACAGTGCTGAACAATTTCTTAAAGATTTAAAAAGGACCAACACTGAAATTTCCGATGATGAGCTGGATATGGTCGCAGGAGGCGGCTGCGGTGGTGGCGGCGGCGGTGGTGGCGGCGGTGGCAGCAGCAGCTTAAGGGAATGTCCGAACTGCGGAAAGAGAAAAGGAGAAAAGTGGATGAAGATAGATAATAAGACCTGGTACCATTGTACCGGCTGCAGTATATTCTTCATCGAGATGGGATAATATGTGCATGCAATTCACCTGCAAATATATAGCAGCAGCCTGCAGCTTATTAACGAGCTGCAGGCTGCAGTTTTATGTACGTAGACTTTACTGCAGAACAGGCTCCGGTCTTAAGTAAATTATAGTATTATGATTGCAGTACATCCTTAAGAAACTTGCCTGTGTAGGATTCCGGAACCCTTGCTACCTGCTCGGGAGTGCCTTCGGCAACGATATTGCCTCCCTTACTGCCGCCCTCGGGCCCCAGATCTATTATGTAATCGGCCGATTTAATAACATCCAGATTGTGCTCTATAACTATGACGGAATGGCCATTATCCACCAGCTTGTTAAGGCAATCCAGAAGCTTTGCTATATCAGCCAGATGCAGACCGGTAGTCGGCTCATCCAGTATATACAGATTGTGGGCGCCTCTTTTGATCTTAGCCAGCTCATATGCCAGCTTAACCCGCTGGGCTTCTCCGCCGGACAGGGTGGTGGAGCTCTGACCAAGGCACAGATAGCCGAGTCCAAGTTCATTCATTATACCTAGCTTGTGCCTTAAGTAGGAGTTGTCCCGGAAGAAATCCAGGGCTTCCTCCACAGTCATCTCCAGAATCTCGCTGATATCCTTGCCCCGGTATTTTATCTCAAGTCCCTCCTCCGAGAAACGCTTGCCCTTACAGATGGGACATATGGTTTCTATATCCGCCATAAACTGCATGTCGGTTACAATTATGCCGTCCCCCTGGCAATGCTCACAGCGGCAGCCGTTTGCATGTGTCAGCGAGAAGTCAAGGGCCGTATAGCCTCGCTCTATTGCCTCAGGCTGCCCGGCAAAAAGCGCCCTTATCCTGTCATAAATGCCTATATATGTGGCAGGATTGGACTTACTGTTCCTTCCGATAGGAGACTGGTCAATATTAATGACATTATTTATCTTTTCAGAACCGAACAAGAAGTCATGCTCTCCGGGCATGATACGCGCCCCTGTTTTATCTATCCTAAGCTGCTTGTACAGTATCTCGTTAATAAGGGAGCTTTTGCCCGAGCCGGATACGCCCGTTACGCACAAGAATACTCCAAGGGGAATATCCAGATCGAGATTTTTAAGATTATTCTCCCTGGCTCCCTGGATGGACAGAAAGTCATCCCCCAGATTCCTTCTCTTTTTCGGCACCTCGATCTTACGCTCCCCGGACAGGAACCTGCCGGTCACAGAGGCTTTTTCTTTGATTATATCCTCTATGGTTCCGGTTGCTACAATTTCACCCCCGTGAATACCGGGACCCGGTCCAATTTCTATGATATAATCGGCATTTCTAATAGTCTCAACATCATGCTCCACTACTATAACAGTATTACCGATATCCCGCAGCTTCTTCATGGTTTCGATTACCTTGCCGGAATCTCTGGGATGGAGGCCTATACTTGGCTCGTCCATTACGTAAAGCATCCCCATCAGCTCGGAGCTTATCTGGGTGGACATCTTGATACGCTGCATCTCACCGCCGGAGATGCTGTCGCTTCTTCTGCCCAGGTTGATATAATGGAGCCCGATGTCTATAAGCAAACTTATCCTTGTTATTATCTCCCTGACTATCGTCCCTGCAACATCCCTGATTTCCTCTTCAAAGGTCAGACCCTTTAAAAAATCGAGCACATCCGGAAGCTGCATTCTGCATATGTCATCTATGTTCTTACCGCCAATCGTAATCTGGAGCCTCTGCCTCTTAAGCCTGGCGCCCTGACATTCCGGACATATCTTTTCTACCATGCATTCCTTTATGAACTCAGGTTCAAAGGCTTCTCCCGATGAGGATCTGCGAATATACTCCCGGTACCAGTGCTCCATCTCATGGACATATCCCCAGAAAGGCATTTCACGGCCGACCATCCAGTTTCTTTTAGTCGAGCCGGGGGGCTGGAGCATAGTTATGGTTTTTCCCTTTGTCCCATAAAACAGCAGATCATGTATCTCATTGGACAACTCATTGAAGGGGGTGTCCAGGCTGAAGCCGTAGTGCTGGGACAGGCTGTACAGCATTACTCCGCGGTAGCTGTCCCTGCTGTTGATATTATATACCGTACTCTTAAGCGCTCCCTTGTTAAGGCTCTTTTCGGGAGCCACCACCAGAAACCTGGGTTCCACCACATATGACATACCCACACCCAGGCATGTATGGCAGGCGCTTGCAGGCGTATTAAACGAGAAATGAAAGGGCTGCATCTCATAGAGAAACATGTGATGCTCAGGACAGGCAAAGCCCTCATAGAAGGCTTCGTCTACTCCGCCTGTTACTTCAACCTTAAGCATAATATCCTCATCAAGGGCCAGCATGGAGGATTCGATTGACTTGGCTAATTGAATGTAGGAATCGTTCTTAAGCGTAAAACGATCAATGACAAGCTCCATCCGGTAATCTTTCTCTTCCGAAAGCTCCCTCTTCTCCGCAAGAGAGAAGGGTTCGCCGTCAATCAGCAGGTTTTTGAAGCCCTTCTTCCTCAACTGCTGAAAGGTGTAATTATAATCCTCACCATAGGATTTATATACGGGAGCCCTCAGCTCAATCACCGTACCCGGCTGCAGGGTACAGATATGCTCCGCAATCTGCCCTGCGGTAAGCTGCTTAAGAGGGTATCCGCATTCGGGGCATCTTCCCTCTCCCGCTGTTGAAAACAACAGCCTTAAGTAGTCATTTATATCAGTGACGGTGCCGACGGTAGATCTCGGGTTATTGTTCCCCTTCTTCTGTTCAATGGCTATAACGGGAGACAACCCCTTGACATACTCCACCTTTGCCTTCTTTAGCTGTGTTATCCGGCTCTTTGCATAGTTTGATATGGAATCTAAGAACCTTCTCTGCCCTTCTCCGTACAGCACATCGAAGGCAAGGGAGGATTTGCCCGAACCCGACACACCGGTAATTACGGTTAGCTTGTCCCGAGGTATTTCAACAGAGACATTCTTGAGGTTGTTTTGCTTTGCTCCCGATATTTCAATAGTAGTACGTACAGACATATGACATGCTCCTTATAATGATTTATTATATATATAACCAATCTCCTCCACAGCTTTTTTACTCTTCGGAGTAATCCGGATCGTCTGGGATACTCTGGTTATTATGCCCTCCTCTGTAAGAAAATCCAGTATGTTAATAATAAAGTGGCTCTCCGTGCTGAAATGATCTGCAAATATGGTTACTGTCTTAATCTCCCCATCCTGCATAAATTCGATTACCGGGCGGCTGATTACAGGAATGCAGCTTTGTAAATATGCATAAATATCATCTATTGCTTTATTAATCTCATCAATGCTGTAAAGATGGGACATTGCATCCTTATAATAAGGCAGGATTAAGTCCGGATTGATCTCAAGGGCTTTTCTGATGGCCTCTCTTGTAGGAGGCTCGCCGCTCATACAGACCTCCATACGAGCAATTACCTCCCCTGCCTTCAGCAGGTAATACTGGGCATATGCAGGGTCATTCTTGACGTTAAGCCATTTGCGGCATTTGTCGTAATAATAGACCAGTTCACAGGCCATGTAAAATACGGAAAGCGCCATATCATCGCTGCCGATAGACTTCATTTCCTCAAAGTACTCGATAAAGCTCTCGTCTTTACAATACACCACAACCCCCTTTGCATAGTATGCCTGCATAAAGGAGCCTCCTACCTGCCTCTCCATCTCCCTCTTGATTGTACTTCTGGTAATTACATTAACATTAATGTTGATGCCGTCCTCATCGATGGAATAGGAGCGGTTTTTAAGCGTCATATCTCTGGTCACCACAGTCATATCAATATCGCTATTCTCCCAGATCTGATCATAAGCAAGGCTTCCGCATATAATCACTGCAATAACATTAGGGTCATCCTTAATCTTGCCTACGAAGCTGTCAACTGCTGTCTTATAGCGGCTTCTTAGTGCTTCCTGCATATCCTTATCCATATGCTCATCCTCCCGAATAAGAATTAATGAACTGTCCACGGCTGAACATCTGTTCTGCCTGAGGCGCATGGTAATATTATACAACAGCCGACAGTAAAAACAGGACATTTATTGCTGTCCTTTTCCGGAAAGCGGACAGAAATTGCTGACTTGCATTACAGAGAATATTTCATTCAATTATTCATAAAAATGTACCATACTTTGGTAATGGTCTATGCTATAATATTATTCGGAGGTTTTCATGGATAATTATCTTCTTGATATAATAAAAAGGACAACCGAATACATTGAAGATCATTTGCTTGAGGCCTTAAACCTGGATAACATCTCGGAGAATGTGAATTTATCCAAGTTCCATCTGTTAAGGATATGGAAGGGCGCTACCTCTACCGGTCTTATGGAATATGTTCGCAGAAGAAGGATTGCCGTGTCCCTCGGGGATCTGATGAATAACCGCAACAGCATAGAGTTTATCTCTTCAAAATATTCCTTTGGCTGTGAGCGTACATATAACCGTATATTCAAGGACGAGTATAATACAACCCCGGCAAAATGGCGCCGCAATCCCTGTCCCCTTAATATTCTTGACCGCTTCAATGCGGACTTTATGTTCAGTGCCGGTGAAGGCCTTATGTTCTTTCGTTCCATTACGGTGCTCCCTGCATTTTCAATAGCAGGGATAGAATATAAGCTTGATTTACGAGAAGATAAGAACAACCGGATTACTGCCGGGTACGCCGCTGATTTTTTCTACAACAAGCGCCCTGAGGTCATTAATCCGGTTGAGAAGGATATATATGTAGGTTTTACTGCTTTCACTGATAATAAACAGCTTTTTGCCCTTTATCAGCCCTCTGTCAAGATTAGCTCTAACAGCATTATAGCTCCTTATATGAAGGTTAGGCATATCAAGCCGCATAAGTACGGTGTATTCACTTACATGGGCCCCCACCGCCCTGAGGAAATATCCCTGAAGAAGCTTGAGGCACTTCTCAATTATGTAAGCAGCACGTGGATGCCGACTGTTGAATTCAACCTTACGGAGAATTTCAGGATTGAGTTTATCGACTACTCCCGGTGCAACAAGCAGTACTGTGAATGTGATATTTATTTTCCCATAGCTGCTCTGTAAATTATTATTGTTCTACCCCTGTCCAGGCTTCGCTGAAGAATGGAACAAAATATTCTTCCACATAGCCGGAGGGTATGTTGTGGCCAATCTGGAGCGGCACCATGGTATGTTCAATGTTTTTTACGGTCATTATCTCATCAATAAGCCTGCAGCCCTTAGGTATCCATGTATAATAATCCTTCTCTCCGTATATAATCGTTATTTTATTAAGCGGTGAATTAAGAGAAAGATAGTTGTCCACCTTTTCAGCCACATGTCCAAAGCCGTCAAGCCATTTATCGCATATTGCATTGTCCTCCTCAGAGCCGTCTAAAGCCGGTATATCACCCAACGCCTCCGCTTCCGGATTGGGAGCAAAGGTCCTTGCATATGCTTCAAGAAACGGCTTGTCATATTTCCATGTTTCATAAGCCTCATTAAGCCCATCATCCCGTAATAGTCCCGGGCCTAACGACAGTACGTTTTTAAATATATCAGGATATTTGAAAGCAAGATTAATGGAAGCATACCCTCCCATTGAGAAGCCTGCCGTGCCCCTGGCCTCCGCTTTTGCAATTGTCCTGAAATTAGCATCTATAAAAGGCACTATCTCATTTATTACATGCCCCTCCCAGTCTCCAGTAACCGAAGAACTGCTCCAAAAGGAAAAGTATGATCCTGTCGTCTTGCCGTCCAATCCTACAACGATAAACTCACTGTTTCCTTCCTCCTGCATTGAGGATGAGAATTTATTCTTATTGTTCGATACAAAATACGGCGATTCGGAAAATCCGTGGAACCAATATACAACGGGATAGCTTTTTTCCGAGGTATAGTAGCCGGGCGGCAGATAAATAACTATATTCTTTTTAGGATCACTGCCGTCCTTTGCCTCACTTAACAGGCGGGATGTAAAGCTTATGCTTATACATTGCACCTGATTCTGCTTTGCTTTTTCCAATTCCTTAAGCTCGTCTGCCCTGACAATCTCTATAGCATCCTTATTGTCCTCATTCTTACCCACTGCATTGCTCTCTTCATTTGTTTCTGCAGTGGTCTCTGCAGTGGTCTCTTCATTGTTCTCTGCAGTGGTCTCTGCATTGTTCTCTGCAGCGGTCTCTTCATTAGTATCTGTATTGGTATCTGCATTAGTTTCTGCATTGCTCTCTTCGCTGATCACTTTCTTGTTATCCTCCTTCTTGTCTGTTCCTTTATTTGCTGCAATATCATTCTCATCTTTATTACCTGCACATCCCACCAGGCATAGGCTTAAAAGCAATCCTGCCGCCAGTATGTATATCTTACTCACAATATCAACTCCTGTAATTTACAACAGTTTTGGATTATTGTATAATAAACAGAAAGGAATAAATGAACATTTATTGCTATTATTAAAGGAGATTGCTTTATGTGCAGCAGTCAGCTTAAGGCTGTGGAAAAGGCGGTTGAAGCTATTGAGATGAATATTGACAAGCCCTTTGGACTGGATGAGTTATCCAGAGAAGTCGGTATGTCAAAATACCATTTAATCCGTCTGTTTAAAGCTATTGCCAATAAATCTCCCATGTCCTATGTCAGGGCAAGGCGCTTAAGCTTAAGCCTTTCCGATCTCTTAAATACGAATTTAAACATTCTCGATATAGCATTAAAATACCAGTTTGAATATGAGCAATCTTACATACGCGCTTTCCAGAGCCGGTTCAGGATTACTCCGGCAAAATACCGCAAAAGCAGAAGCGAAATGCCCATTGAGCAGAAAATCGACCTCCATACGCTACATGATATAGGGCAAGGCCTTGTTATTACCCCGCATATGGTCCTTCGTCCGAAGTTCTATATTCAGGGAATTCAGGATGAGATATTTCATCAAGAGAATTATGAGAAATTTACTACCAATCAAGTGGCCATGAGGTTCAGGAACGAGTATCTTCATCTGGTTCCAAACAGGATTAATGAAAATGTCTATCTTGCTCTGATACTATATAGCAAGCAGCCTGATATCAGCAATTATTACCTGCCCGGTGTGGAAACAACGGTTCTTAACCCCGTAAAGGAACCCTTCCATGCTTATACCATACCTTCTCAGGAATATGCTGTATTTCGATATGTCGGGCTTCATTCACCATTTGAGCTTACATATAAGACCTTGTATGACCTGTACCAATACATCGACAGCTGCTGGCAGCTGCATACGGATTTTACCCTGGCACAGTCATATCATTTTGAACGTCTGGACCTGGATATTTGCAGTGAGAATTATTGTGAGATGGATATTTATTATCCCATTAAGAGATGAAAGCATTAATAATAACTTAATACTTAATACCATGTTCTTAATTATCTAAATAAGGCAATGGAAAGATTCCATACATATTACCATAATTCATCTTTGTGAGATCTTGGTATTCTGTCGTCAATATCCCTAATATTGTACTCCCTTGCTATTTCTGCGCTGATCAGGATCTCTCCCGTTCTATTAATGTTTTTCTTGTCATTTGCAAGTGCCGCTATACATCTGCCAATAAATTGAGGGGATTCTGAATCGTCTAAATTTAAGCTCGGATCGTATTTTGCCGCCTCTAATATTGCCTCTGTTCTGACTAACCCGGGGTATAATGAGAATACAGGTATTCCATACTCTTTCAATTCATAGGCCATGTCCTTTGACAGTCTGTCCAAAGCAGCTTTGCAAACGCCGTATGTTACATTATTCATATAATGCCTTCCGGCATAAAATGAAATATTTACTATTAATCCATTTCTTTGATTAACCATCGATTGTGCAGCATACCAGCTGGCCACATAGTGAGATCTTAGTCCGACATCCATGCTGTCATCCCACAACGATATCGGCATATTCTCCTTTATAAGCATTGTTAACTTATCAGTCAGGGTACCCTAATATTTTACCATGGTAAAAAATACTATATCATAAATAATGTCACCTTTGAAGAATTATTATGAATTTCTTATCTTTCCGGTCAAAAGTCCAATAAAAAATGAAGTCTTACGACTTCATTCTTATCAGCTGGGCTACTAGGATTCGAACCTAGAGATGCTGGAGTCAGAGTCCAGTGCCTTACCGTTTGGCGATAGCCCAATTTATTAAGTTGTATACGGCCGACCTGCCGGATAGCCGGTTGCTTCAGGCGGTATGTCAGCCACGATTGATATTATAACGTATCATTTTTTATTTTTCAAGGTTTATTTTCATTATTTTGACCTTGATATCTTGTTTCCCTCAGATTCCCAGCAGATTAAGGGCGTTCCTGAAGAATATGCCATCCCTCTCATCCTCCGAAAGCTTCAGCTTACTTATGAATTCATAGGATTCTTGCTGACCCTCCCAGGGGCAGTCGCTTGCGAACAGGATCTTATCGGCGCCGTGATTTTTTATAATCCGGCCAAGCTGTCCGGCAGGGATTTTATTCACACAGTAGCCGGTGTCAAACCATACGTTCCTTCCCACCAGATATTCTTCTACTTCATCCCATTGCTTATATCCGCCCATATGCGCAAGAACAATCCTTGCATTGGGCTCGTCAATCTGCTTAAGCATATTTGCTGCACGCCGGGGAGGACAGTACACCGTATCCGGAAGCCCTATATCAATTCCTGCATGAAGTGATACGATAAGTCCCAGCTCCGAGGCGTAGCGGATTATTCGCACCATCTTCTCATCATCCACATAGGTTTCCTGATAATCGGGGTGCAGCTTTATTCCGGAAAGCCCAAGGCTCTTAACGGTGTTAAGGTTATCTATGTAGTCATCGGTATCCGGATGGACCCCGCCAAAGGATATTATACCGTCCTTACCGTTAATCTCCGCCGCAAAGCGGTTAATTGTATCAAACTGTGAAGGCCTTGTCATTACCGGCAGCACTACGGATATGTCAATATGGTTGTCCTTCATGGATTTTTTTAAGCCACTTAATGTACCGTCGGTTGCAGCCCTCACATTTCCCTGCTTCTGCAGAAAGTCCATGCTTCTTTCGGCTATGCTGTCCGGAAATATATGAGTGTGGAAATCTATGATCATTTTATACACCGTTCCTTTTAACCTGGGGATACCCTAATCTTAATCAGAGGTTTCTTTTTATTCAATAAGCATTATTTATGAATTACAGAATACTCTCATGTCTAAAGCAAGGCCTCTTACTTATCGGCTATGAAGCTTTTATCCAGTGTTATTACACAGTTGTATCTGGAATCCTGCTTTCGTATGTCGTCGATGATGCTTTTCATAAGCCCTTGCTCACTCTCATGGGAATAGGAATAAGGCAGTACAATGTCGAATATCAGGTCGGTATGCAGCTCCCCGTTTAAGATTCTGAAATCGTGAATGCTTGCACTGGGTTCATACTTCTTAATAATGGAAGTAACCATTTCCTTTTTCTCAAGGACCATGACATTATTCACTTCTACGGGATCCATATGGATAACAAGAAGTATATCAAGCTTCTCAAGCACGTCCCTTTCGATTCGGTCTATTGTCTCGTGTGCCTTCTCAAAATCTATGTCGTTCGGAACCTCTGCATGTATTGTAGCCATTTTATTTGACGGTCCGTAGCTGTGGATAATCAAATCATGGGTACCGACAATTCCTTCATAGCTCTCAACCATATTAGTTATAACCTCGTATGCCTCTCTGTCCACCGCCTGCCCCAGCAGCGGCTCCAGTGTACCCTTGGCAATTCTTACGCCTGCATACATGACAAAGATTGAGACGACTAATCCCATATAGCCGTCTATCTGCCATCCGGTCAGACCTGCTATAATAGTGGAAATAATTGTGACAGATGTAATCATCACATCTCCCAGTGAATCTGCGGCGGTAGCCATCATAACCGTGGAATTAATCCTTTTGCCCAGCTTCCGGTTAAAAAGCATCATCCATAGCTTAATAAATACTGACAGGCATAGGACCCCTGTAAGTATAGGATTAAAGATTACCTTATCCGGATTCAGTATCTTGTCAAAGGAGTTCTTCAGCTGCGTCAGTCCAATCTGAATAATAATGAAGGATACCGCAAGTGCGGCAATGTATTCATACCTTCCATGTCCGAAGGGGTGCTCCTTATCCGCAGGTCTGCAGGCAAGCCTGACTCCAAAAAAACCGATTATTGAAGAAGCCGTGTCTGACAGATTGTTAAAAGCGTCCGTCATTACGGAAATACTGTTTATGAGGAAGCCCACCAGAAATTTTACCGCAAACAATACAGTATTGCATACCATTCCTACAACACTTGACAACACTCCATAGGAGGTTCTTACCCTCCGGTTGCTTACCTCGTCACTGTTCTTAACAAATAACTTTACCAGCAGCTCCGTCAATACACATTAACTCCTTCCTGATAACACAGCTTAAAGGTAATTGCCAGCAACCTAAGTTGACTTTTTTAATACAAATAAGATATTGACTACTGCGCTCCAACTTAGGAATGTGCAGCAATTACCTTTATAATATTAGACACTACACTTTCCTTCTATAGCTATGCACTTGCCTTTAATTTAATTAGACACTTACTTATATAATATTTATAACGCCTGATTATAGTGCCAGTCTGTAGATTTTCTCAACATCGCTGCTCTTAAGGCGGACGAAGCTTCCCCTGGTATAGTTTTCACCCAGTCCCATCTTCTCTACCAGAAGAGGTATATCCTCCTCCCTGGCTCCAAGCTCCTTAAAGTTAACCGGCATGCCTATTGAGGTTAAGAATTGCTTGAAACGCTTAATTCCTTCCTTTGCCGTCTCCTCCGGATTGGCAAAGTTCATCTGGCAGCCCCACACCCTGACGGCAAACTGGACAAAACGGTTTATGTCATGATTATAAACATATGTCATCCAGGCAGGGAATATTACTGCAAGACCGGCCCCATGGGCAACATCATACAGGGCGGAAAGTTCATGCTCAATTCCATGGCTTGCCCAGTCCTGTTCCCGTCCTACACCAAGCAGGTTGTTGTGTGCCACCATACCTGCCCACATAATGTTAGCTCTTGCTTCATAATTATCAGGATCCTCTATTACTCTGGGAACCTCCTTAATTATGGTAAGCAGTACCGCTTCACACATGCGGTCGGTGATTTCCACTTCCCTGGTATTGGTGAAATATCTCTCAAGTATGTGGGCCATGATATCCACTGCTCCGCAGGCTGTCTGATATGCGGGCAGCGTCTGGGTAAGCTCAGGGTTAAGGATGGAAAATACAGGCCTTATTATATCGCCTCCTGCTCCTCTCTTAAGCATCCCTTCCTCCCTGGTTATTACCATGCTGTCCGAGCCCTCGCTTCCTGCGGCTGCTATAGTCAGCACTGTTCCTACCTTAAGGGTTTTTTCTATCCTTTTACCTTCGAAAAAGTCCCAAAAGTCGCCGTCATAGGGCACACCTGCAGCTATAGCCTTAGCGGAATCTATTACGCTTCCTCCGCCAACAGCCAGGATAAAATCTACATTTTCCTTCCTGCACAGCTCAATCCCCTTATATACCAAACCGCTTCTGGGATTAGGCTGTACTCCTCCCAGCTCCGTATATTTTATTCCTTCCTTGTCAAGGGATGCCTTAATCCTGTCTATAAGTCCGGACCTGACCACCGAACCTCCTCCGTAATGTATCAATACCTTGCTTCCGCCATATTTTTTAATATAATGACCTGCCTCATTTTCGGTCTTTTTTCCGAATACAAAAAAAGTCGGGCTGTAAAATGTGAAGTTTTTCATACTGTTTCTCCTTTCTGCTTATGTATTATGTCAGATAATTGCAAAACTCTTAAGGCGGCTTATTTGTGTAAAATAATATGGTTTCACAATTACCGGTGTTTATATTACCTGCTAATATAATAAACGATTTACGTATATTTTTCCATGTCCTTTATTATATTTTTAAGTCGAAAAGCCATTCAGTGCATTATTAAAATATCATAAGAAGTTTTAGAATACGGCTTACTATATTGACTTTGCCCCATTAACTCCATTATTATTAGTACAATATCCGGTTTTAAACAATTTATTATTATGTAAAAGGATATTTTAAGTTAAAAAATAATGCAGCAACCATCCTTGCTGCAGAAATTATTATTATATTAATAAGAAAGGTCGGGAGCATATGATAATTACAACAACACCCTCTGTTGAAGGCAGCCAGATTACAGAATATCTTGGTGTCGTATTCGGTGAAGTAATCTCCGGAGTTGATTTTATTAAGGACTTTGCTGCAGGTATATCCAACTTCTTCGGCGGCAGATCCGGTTCCTATGAGGAGGAATTAATACATGCAAGGGAACAGGCCATGAGAGAGATGGAGCAGCGAGCACGTTCATTAGGTGCAGATGCCGTTGTCGGTGTGGATGTGGATTATGAGGTACTTGGCAGCAATAACGGAATGCTGATGGTTACAGCATCTGGTACAGCCGTAAGATTACAGTGAGCGCCGCCGGCATTATGCCAGCAGCGTCAATATCATCATTACAATACATAAAAGCGAAAACAGGAGCATTCCCGGATTGAAGAAATAATATGCCTTATTAACTAAAGCTTTGCTGCTCTTAACCAGCAATATTCTTTTCCTGTTGCTTATAAGCAGTACCAAACCAATAATTATTGCAACAATAGCCCATAAGCCTATAAGCATAGTTAATCCATAATTGCCCGAGAATGCTGCTGCCGGCGCAATTACCGATCCGATTGTGTTAATCATTATATGTAGCAATACGGAATAACGAATTGTATTGGTCCTTATCGTTACATATGCAAATATTATACCAAGTACCGTAGCATAGAAAAATTGCGCAATATTCATATGGAAAAGCCCGAAGGCAAATCCTGTAAATAATATTGCGGGAACATCGCCGAATCTTCTCATTCTATCCAGCAGAATTTTACGAAATATAACCTCTTCGACAATGGGCCCCAATATTGCAACGTAAGCGATAGTAATCCATTTATCGCTTCCTGTAATAATATCGGAAACATGATCTGTAATATTCCTATTCCTAACAATTGATATTATATAGGTTATAAAAACAGATATAAAGTTAGCAAGATACATTAATGATGCACAAACAAAAAACAACCCGAGAAACTGTGCCAGGTTCAAGCGGGCTTTCGGTTCACTTACCTGGCCTGGCACATTTTTAAGCATTCCGCAAACCAGCGGTAAAGTTATTCCCATAACGGACAGAGCAGTAACGGCCAGTAAAAACCATCCCTGGGAAGTGATTTCCGGGAAGAATATTTCAGCAATAAAAAATATTAAATACTGTGAAGCTATTGAAGCAACAGCCATAATAAATAACGTCCATCCGACTTTTCTTATTATCCTTTTGGACTGTAATAACTCGTCAGACTGAGTTTGATCAGCTGGCTGAGTTTGATCAGCAGACTGAGTTTGATCAGCTGGCTGAGTTTGATCGGCAGACTGAGTTTGATCAGCAAGCTGAGTTTTGTCAGCAGGCTGAGTTTGATCAGCAAGCGGAGTCTGATCGGATTGCTGAGCTTGCTCTGCCCACTGGGTTTGATCGGATTGCTGAACGTGCTCCGCAGTATATTTTTCATCGTTTCCCATACCATTCTGTTTAAAGTAACCGTTATCCATATTAACCGGCTCCTCCCCTATTATTGCTTGACCCCTCATTCTCCCAGGCCGTAATTCATCAACTTAATTGCATCTTCCCATCTGCCCTGGGCTGTTGAATCCATGATAACACACAACACCACCCTGCCGCTCTTCTTTCCGACAGCGATTATACAGCGGCCCGCCATTGTACTGGTGCCTGTCTTCAGTCCGAAGCAGGGGGCATAATAGCGCCCGCTATATCTGTTAATCAATGAGTTGGTATTCTCCCAGGTTACATCCTCACCGCTTACAAATACATTGCGTGCGGAGCTCATACCTGCAATTTTGACAATCGTATCATTTTTAACAGCTTCCAGTCCTATTAATCCCATATCATATGCAGTGGTATACTGTCCGATTGCGTCATAGCCGTCGGGTGTCTTAAAGCAGGAGTTGACTGCCCCAAGCATTACAGCCTTCTCGTTCATCAGCCTCACAAATTCTTCAACCCATTCTATCTCTTTTGCCCCATCCTGCTTCAGAGATTTTCTTCCCACATATGCAGCTATGGAATAAGCGGCATCATTGCCGGATGGCAGAAGCATTCCCTCCAAAAGATTTCTAATGGTAAGTACCTGTCCGCATTTTATCCTGGCTTTTGTAGAATCTGACGCCACCATTTTTATTTCATTGCCGATTAGTACCTCTTCATCTTCCCTGCACCAGTCCAAAGCTACGAGAGCTGTCAGAAGCTTTGCCGTGCTGGCCGGAAATACGGCCTTGACAGGATCCTTATAGAATAGGACTTCACCCGAATTGACATTGAACAATATTGCTGCCGACGCATCTATATCAATACTAGGATTATCTATATCAAGTGCAGTTTCAAGCTTACTGTCGTCTGTAACCATTGCCGGTATATATGACATGTAATCCACCTTGGTGCAGTCATATATCAGATCCAGGCATGGCATATCCTCAGCAGGCTCTGATATGCCGAGGTTTCCTGAAACTTCAATGGCCTCACTTACATTCTTGTCTGTCCGGCTGTCATTAGCCGTCCTGTTATCATTAGCTGTCCGGTTGTCATTGGCCGTCCTGTTGTCATCAACTGTCCGGTTATTATCTGCTGCCGGTGTTATATCTGAAGCTATATCCGTACTATCCGCTCCGGTATCCGTGCTCTCCCCGGCGGAAGCAATATCAGCGCCATCAGAACTTATGTGGCCGGCAGAAGCCACATATTCAGCGGCTGCAGCACTGCCAGAAGCCATATTATCGTTATCGGATATATCACTACCGCTACCGGCGAGTGATAACTCATCAGCTTCATCTGTCTGCAGCAATGACTCCGAAGCGGGATTGGCGTAACCGCG
>DCTS01000015.1:70143-88570 GCA_002329645.1 Lachnoclostridium sp. UBA1434
GTCAGATAAGCTTTCATCCCGGACGGACTGCGTCTCATACGGCATAACCAAAAGGGATGCGCCAAAAAACATTCCGGCAATTACCAGGCATCCAAACAGCAGTAAACCTAAAATCCTCTTCTTGTCCATGTCATTCTCCCCTGATGCAGTCTGCCAATAATTCATAAAAAAGGACGTTATCATATGTTAAATTAACGCCCTTATTTTTAATCCTATTGTAATATTTCNNTTTTAATCCTATTGTAATATTTATATCCTTATAATGCAAGGTTTATCCCTGTTATTTATAACATAATTCGATATTTTATACCATCTCTTAAGGCATGGGCTTAATCAAGAAAATCAATGTTTACGTCTCCTACTCCACCGTCAATCTTAATTGTTTTGCCTGTGTTGCCCCTGCTTTTATATTCCTTTGATATTTTTTCTCCGTTGATGCGCACCGCACCGATCCCGGCATCTATATCAAAGCTATAGTCCTCCCTGATTGCATCCAGCTCAAAATCCACCTTGCCTACGCCGCAGTCAACTTCACAATCGCCGTCCAGTACCCCCTCAAAGCGTAGATTGCCTACGCCGCTGTTAATATCAGCATCCTTAAATCTGGCGTCGGTTATGGTTATATTGCCGACTCCTCCGTCGATATTGACATCCTCGGCTGTTAAATCACTTGCCTTAATATTGCCCGCACCGGCGTTTATTATAAGCTTCCGGGCATTAAGTCCGTCAATGGTCACCGAACCGGCTCCCGTGTCAAGGCTTGCTTCTCTGGCAACAAAATCCTCCGGAAGATATATTGTGATATTTGTTTTCTCGAATCCGGAATCGAACCAGTCAAATATAAAGGTTCTTCTGTCTTTAATCGTCAGAGTATTATTGCCCGTCACTTCGGCAATGAAGGATTTGCTGACATATGTTGCTTCAACCCTGAAGTCGTCGCCTGTCATTAAAATGAGCTCACCGGCCGAGTTTTCAATATTGAGCGCTTCAACACCGCTAAATTTCTGAGAAAATTCAATTCTCTCCCTGTTATCAGCAAATAACCGTTTCCCGGTTGCCACGGAAGTAATAAACGATAACAGGCTTACTATACCTGATATTATTACTATAGTCAAAAACGCCGCAAATGCTATAGCAAGGTATTTGATTATTCTTTGTAAGCTGTTCATTTAATATCGATCCCTCCAAACATACATGTGGAATTCAGATAAATAGAAGGCTGTCCGGGTTCTGACTTTCTGCCGGTTTTGTTGCTTACACCTCCGAATATGGGAACATTATTAATTTTTACATTCACTCCTGCAGGAACAAAGATATCCATGCCTCCGAATACTGCAGTCGCATTTATCACTACATCACCGTTTATTTGCGCATCCCGCAAATCCAGAGTCAATGCGCCGAATACCGCATCCAGGCTGGCGCCTGTAAACTCACTGTCAATGTGAATATTGTTGCTTGCAAATACAGCGCTGTAAGCTCCATTCGGGGCAGAGCCTCCCGATGCCTGCGCTTCCCTGTTCGGCTTGAAAACAGGCCCCCGGAATACACCGCGCAATAAAATAGCAAGCCCGATAATAACCAATACGGCCGGTACAATAAGCTTCCATAGTGAAATACTAAATACATCCAGACAGGATAACAGTAAAAATACGCCTATCAGAAACCCGATTGCATTGCCCGTATTAAATCCGCCTCTTATCATGCTAATAAAGCAGGGAACAATTATAAACAAAGTCCACCAGCCTCTGAAAAACGGATTGAAATCCCACAATCCAATTATATCCCCGCCTATACCTGCGCCAATGAAGATAAATATTAATCCCCATATTATGTTAGATATTTTGTACCTCATAAATTACCTCCCAAACCTGTATTTATACTTCATGTTTATGATACTTCAAAAATATACCAATTGCAAGTTAGTATTCTATTAAAATAGAACCCCTTAAATTAAAATAAAATTAGAATAATGCATGGCATTTTCTGCAATAAAATAAGCTTGCATCCAATACTCAATGATATGTCCAATAAAGACATCCGATGAACATATCATCAAGTATTATGGAACAAGCCTGCTGTTAAGATCATATATTAGGCCAGTTTGGATTTTGCAATCTCGGTAAGTGCTGTGAAGCCTTCTGCATCATTGATTGCCATCTCTGAAAGCATCTTTCTGTTGATGTCTACATTTGCCAGCTTCAAACCGTACATCAGCTTACTGTAGGATAAACCGTTCATCCTTGCAGCAGCATTAATTCTTGTTATCCACAGGGCACGGAAGTCCCTCTTTCTCTGCTTTCTTCCTGCAAACGACGAAGTCAGAGCTCTCATAACAGACTGCTTGGCTACTCTATATTGCTTTGATCTGGCGCCGTAATAACCCTTGGCCAGCTTTAATACGCGATTATGCTTTCTCTTAGCGTTTAATCCGCCTTTTACTCTTGCCATTTCTTATTTCCTCCTTATAAATAATCTCTTACAGATATGGTAAGACTTTCTTCATGTTCTTTACATTAGTTTCATCTGTCATAACTGCTTTTCTGAGATTCCTCTTTCTCTTTGCGGATTTCTTCGTTAAGATATGGGTCTTATATGCCCTCATTCTCTTAAGCTTGCCGGTTCCCGTAACCTTGAAGCGTTTTGCTGCTGCCCTGCTTGTTTTTAACTTTGGCATGATGTTTCCTCCTTGATTATTAATTTCTTAGATTCTCAGGATTACTGCAGATAATACTTAACGTTTTTCTGATAAGAACATGGTCATATTTCTTCCCTCAAGCTTGGCCGGCTTTTCAATAACTGCGATGTCTCCAAGCAAAGCGAAGAAACTATCAAGGATTACCTTGGATGAGGATGTATGAGCCATTTCACGGCCTCTGAAGCGCAGGGTTACCTTGACCTTGTCACCCTTGGATAAAAACCTTCTTGCCATGTTAGCCTTAGTATTCAAATCGTTGTCATCAATATTCGGAGATAACCGAATTTCCTTAACCTCGGTAATCTTCTGCTTTTTTCTGGCTTCCTTCTCCTTGCGCGTCTGCTCATACCTGTACTTGCCATAATCAATAATCCTGCAAACAGGCGGTTTCGCATTGGGGGCTATTTTAACCAAGTCAAGGTTGGCTTCCTTTGCAATCTTTAAAGCCTCCTTGGCAGACATGATTCCAAGCTGCTCTCCATCCTCACTGATCAGCCGGACTTCTTTATCCCTGATCTGTTCATTAATCATTAAATCGCTAATAATACTGCACCTCCATAGTCAAATCTAAACAATAAGCTCTGTTGATACCGGCAGGCATCCTTGCCGGACCAAAAAAAAGATGGATAATTAAGATTATCCATCCGCTGATATCATGTACGTATTTACTTCATAATATGAAATAAACCTTCAATGCATGCATAACCCGGTCACAGTAATATTTATTACGTTACGGGTGAGAGATGGATACTCTTCTTTATGTGAATATATAAATACTCACAGCGAACAAATTATAGCATGCTGTCAATACCGTGTCAAGCAAAATCTTTGCCTCTTCCGTATAATATATCAAGAACCTTGGATATTGCCGTTCCAAGGACCAGACACACCCCTGCTTCAACAAGTCCGTTTATGCCTACAAACCCTATGATAAATGCAAAAACATTCTTTGCTCCAAGCTGGGTTACAAAGGCCTGGATATAATCCGTATCGTAAAAGAACCAGACCAGCACACCCATAAATAATATTGTATTTAATATCGGGCCTGCAAGGCTTGCCGCAGCATATGATATACCCTTGGTCTTGTCAATTTTCTTAAGAGCATCAAAGATAAATCCGGTTATCCAGCCCATTAATATCCTGGGCACCATGCACAGTATAAAGGTCAGTCCGGGGCTTATACCCAAAAGAGCTGCGCCGAAATGACTGTACCCAAAGCATTGGATAAAGCTTGTAATACCAAATACCGCTCCCAGCACAACCCCGCCTGTCGATCCTAAAACAATAGCGCCCACCGTTACCGGAATAACAATAAGGGTAATTTCAATACCCAATGTTTTTATATACCCGATTGGTGTAAAAGCCATCAGTACAATGATTGCCGTAAGCAGTGCCAGTTCTGTCATCTTAATTACTTTTCGATTGTTTGCTTTCATAAATTACCTTCCTCCTCATAATTGTTCTGCTTAGGATAGTATTTCCTTGCCGGCATTTTTATATCATCAGGAAGTCCGTAATATATCCTGTTCGATAAAAAAACCGGCAGGCTTAAACAGTCTTGTGACATGCTTATAGCAAACCGGTAATCCATCATTACTTATCTCGTTCCAAGCATCAAATAACTATAAGAACGATATAAATCCTGTAGTTCCTGCCGCTATTGCTTAATGGTCAAGACTATCAAAAAGATTTACAGTCCGGATACGCATCGGTAAACCGTATGCCTTCCGGTTAAGCCATTATCTTCATTTTAGAATATCCCTGTAAGGATTACCCTTGCCGCTTCTGCATAATTCAGAGCAAAATGCAGCTGGACCTTCATACGGAATATTAATAAGATATTGACATTGTGTTCCAATAATACATTATCTTTATAAAAAGTGCAAGTAGAAATTAATATTTTTAAGCAAATCCTGCTTGCTGCAATCCATACTGCCTACTTATTGTTATATCCCACGACCTTCTTTATGTAAAGAATGCAAAGGGCTGTAATTGCACCTCCGGATATTGCAGCTGCTGCCGCGCTAAGGCTGCCTGATGGTAAAAGCTTCACCAGGAAGGATGATGCATTAATTACCATATGAAGTATTACCGGAGCAGCCAGAGTGCCGTATCCCTTAAGTATATAGCCAAACAGCAGGGCACTTAGGAAAGCATATATGCACTGAACCGGAGTCCGGTGGTAAATGCCGAAGAGAACTGCCTGCATCAGGTTGGCTTCCGTGAAGGTCAGGCCCTTTAATGCCTTTTTCATGGTTACTCCCCTGAAGATAAGCTCCTCCGCTACGGGAGCAAGTATTGTAATGTATATCACCACAACTGCAGGATTCCCGATATAGTATGATATCATTACATTCCCGTAATCATTGAAGGTTCTTACAAATATGTTCCTTATTAGGCCTATTATGCCTGATGCAAAAAGCTGGCACCCTATTCCGAGAGGAATAAGGAGAATTAGATTTAAAAGTGCCTTCGCCGGCTTTATTGGTATACCTTCCCTCAGGCTGCCTTCCGTAAGCTTAAGGTACCAGATGGCAAAAGCAATACCGCTTATTAAAACCACCGCAACAGTAAGATTATACTCCAGGATGTCGGGCATTTTTGCATTACCGGTTATCAATCCATATGCCGATATAGCGGCAGCCATTAAGCCGCTCTGTATCAACAGCGCAGCAGAGACAGGCATTAAGCTTTTAATTATATGGGTAATCTTCTTCTTCACCCCAGTACTACCTCTACTTCATGCATCTTTTTGTCTCCCGATATCGGAATGACATTGCCATTGACCTCCCTGCCGTCAACCAGCAGCCTGGCAACTCCCCTGGATACATGATCGGGATTCTTAACGGTGATATTATATATATCTCCCCTGAACTGCCTTGTGATAGTATAACCGTCCCATTCTTCAGGAATGGAGGGATCAATTATCAGTCCGTCATATCCGGGCTTGATGCCGAGGATGTATTGCGAAATAGCCACAAAGTTCCAGGATGCGGTGCCCGTAAGCCATGAATTCTTGGCTTCACCGAAACGGCGGGCATCCTTGCCTGCTATCATCTGGGAGTAAACATAGGGCTCCAGCCTGTGTATTTCGGACCGGCTTTCGGTATAAGCAGGGGCAATCCTTGTATAATAATCAAATGCCTTGCCTCCCCGTCCGGCCAATGCTTCCGCTATCATAATCCAGGCATTGTTATGGCAGAAGATGCCTGCGTTTTCCTTATAACCCTGAGGGTATGAGGATATTTCACCATATTCCACATAATATCTTGTATATGCAGGATTTTGAAGGACAATACCGTATTTTGTGGCAAGTCTTTCTTCAACGGAATCAAGGGCTTTGATTGCCTTGCCGTCCTCCATGCCGCAGCCTCCCATTATGCACATACCCTGAGATTCAATATATATCTTGCCCTCTTCATTCTCATCGCTGCCTACCTTCCTGCCAAAGTCGTCATAGGCACGCAAAAACCATGAGCCATCCCAGCCATACTTCATAATTGCTTCCCGCATCGCTGCAACTTCCTTCAATACCTGCTCTGCCTCCCCGCCTCTGCCAATCTTATCAAGGAGAAGGGCATATTCCTCGCCCACATAACAGAACATCCCTGCAATAAAGACGGATTCCGCAACCTTGCCGTCCTTGCTGGTAGTGGTCTGGAAGGATTCCCCCGGCTCGGTGGAAAAGCAATTCAGATTAAGGCAGTCATTCCAGTCCGCACGCCCGATAAGGGGCAGGCCATGGGGCCCCAGATTATTAAGTACATGGTCAAAGGATCGTTTGAGGTGGTCCAAAAGCGGCGTACTTGTTGCTTCGTCATTATCAAAGGGCGTCATGACATCAAGTATGGAATAATCGCCTGTTTCCTTAATATATGCCGCAACGGCAAGTATCAGCCACAGAGGATCATCATTAAAATTGCCTCCTATCTCATCATTGCCCTTCTTAGTCAGAGGCTGGTATTGATGATAAGCTCCTCCGTCCGGAAGCTGGGTTGACGCCAGATCAATGAGCCTTTCCCTGGCTCGTTCCGGAACCTGATGGACAAAGCCCAGGATATCCTGATTAGAATCCCTGAAGCCCATTCCCCTGCCTATGCCGGATTCAAAATACGATGCGCTCCTGGACAAATTGAAGGTGACCATGCACTGGTACTGGTTCCAGATATTCACCATACGATCCAGCTTAGAGTCGGAGGATTTAACTGTGTATTTGGACAGAAGCCCGTCCCAATAAGCCCTTAAATCTGCAAATGCCCTGTCTACCGCTTCCGGAGCGGAAAAGACATCAATCATGGCTTCTGCTTTCTTCTTATTGATTACATTTTTACTTTCCCATTTTTCTTCGTATTCGTTTTCTATATAACCCAGCAGGAATATATAATCCTTAGTTTCCCCGGGCATTAAATCAACTGCTATACAGTGTGAGGCTATGGGATGCCATCCGTCTGCAACAGAATTACCTGCCTTGCCTGCAAATACGGCCTGAGGATTCTCATATCCGTTGTAGGTCCCGATAAAGCTCTCCCTGTCCGAATCAAAGCCTTCAATCGGTGTATTAACTGAAAAGAAGGCATAATGATTTCGTCTTTCCCTGTATTCCGTTTTGTGGTATATGACCGATCCCTTAATCTCCACTTCCCCGGTGCTGTAATTTCTCTGGAAGTTTGTCATATCGTCCTGTGCGTTCCACAAGCACCATTCAACAAATGAAAACAGCTTTACCTGCTTTTTGTCACCGGATTTATTCTTAATTTTAACATGATGAATTTCAGCATTGGTATCAATAGGAACAAAGAAATTAATGCTTGTCTCTATACCATTCCGCTCCCCGGAAATCCTGGTATATCCCATACCATGCCTGCATTCATAATTATCGAGCTCCTTTTTTGCCGGAGCCCATCCGGGTGACCATACGTCCCCGCTATCATTGATATAGTAATATCGGCCGCCCCCCAGATCCAACGGCACATTATTATAGCGATATCTGGTTATCCGCCTTAGTTTAGCATCCTTATAAAAGCTGTATCCGCCGGCTGTATTTGATATTAGCGAAAAATACTCCTGTGAACCCAGATAGTTAATCCACGGGTAGGGAGTCCTTGGAGTTGTAATTACATACTCCTTGTTTGAGTCATCGAAATAGCCGTACTGCATTAAAAGTTGCCTCCTTATTAATTTACTCTCCAACATTTCCATTATATTATACATTCCTTTCCTTAACAACGCAAATGTTATAATTCTATGGACATCCCCGGGAGTATAAGCCTATATATGCTGCATATATATATGCTCTCCTAAGCATAAGGGGCTGTCCTGAAAACGTATCTTAAATTTTCATTGATTGTGGTGAGACTCACAATCACCTGAAAAATATATACCGGTTGACAGTTAACTATTATTTACATATACTAGTGATAGTTTATGAATATCCGCATACATAATGCCACTCCTTTGTTATTCATATAACCGGATGGCATTTTTATTTGGGAAAAGCAATTAAGAACGGGAGGAAATATGATGGATGAAAAGCCCACAGGCTTCAGCGGTGAGTCCGAAGCTGCCGGCAATGATAACGGCAATACTGAAGTTGAAAAAACATACTGGGAGAGTGAGAATGAACCCCAGGTGAAAGGCAGGCTCGATCAGGAAGCCGGCTTAGAATCAGCCGAGGAATTTTATTTGAGATACCAGGCATATATTAACCAGGGTTCTGAAGCCCTGCCGCCTCAGCCGGAGCCAGGCAGCAATAAGCCCTCAGGAAGAAAGGTATTTAAGAAGGTTATAGCAATTATTATTGCTATAGTCTTGCTTTCCGGTGCGGGAATTGCAGTCTACGCATTTCAGGATGAGATTATGAATTCAATTGCGCTGATGACAAAAAGTCCCAGGGAATATTATGGGTATGTAGAGGTCAATAACATAATGAAACTGACCCGTGATATTACTTCCGGCATGAGCCGTTTCGAGAGCCGGGATGCAGACTATAAATTTGCCATGGATCTGTCATATGACAAGGATACCGTAAACAGCTTAATAAGCCCCTTGACCGGCGCATCGATAAGTGATGTTGAGGCTATGATCGGCTTCCCCTTAAACAGTATTGGTCTGGATATGATTATTGCCAGGGATGATTCTAAGCTCTATGATGAGCTTAACTTAATGTTAAATAAAACCGGTATCTTTAAGGCACAGTTCTTTTTGGATACCGCAAGGAATGAGATGCTGATGGGATTTCCCGACCTTACTTCTGATTACCTGAAAATAAGTAATGATGAGATTGCTTCCAAAAAACAGGCCAACACCATTACTGCTGAGAGAACACAGGACTTTATAAAGCGTTATTCTTCCGTAATCACAGACCAGATAACGGATGTGCAGGTGGAGCTTAATAAAAATACCGAGCTTACCGTGGGTAAAACAACTGTAAATGCTGCTCTTCTTACAGTAACCATAGATTATGATACCTACGCAAATATTATGGATGCGGTTCTTATTGAAGCCTATGATGATGAATATTTTCTTGATCTTGTTTCTCAGTTAGGTAAAACCCGGGATGAGTATCACAAGGCGCTTGAAGATATTCGTGATGACCTAAGCAGCCGGGCAGATGCTGATAATAAGAATGCCAAAGTAATCATGAAGGTCTATGTAAACAATAAGGGTGATATAATAGGACGGGAAATTGAGTCTGTTATTCAGGATAAAACTGATTCTAAGCTGGGAATGTTCCGTATAAACAAGGAAAATAAGGGCTGCTATGAGTTTTATATTATAGATAACAATGGCAGTAAGCTGGTATCTGTTGAAGGCAGCCATACCAAATCGAACAATGCATACAGCGGCGGTGCGGATATATCCTTTGATGGAAAAGAAGCCGGGAAGATTAGCATTTACGTTGAATATGAGGATGTTAAAAGAGAAAAGCAGCGTAACATGACTTATCTGTACGGGACTATTTCATTAACCACCCCCAGGCTTCCGGGCACGGAAATACAGCTTAAGCTTGATGCAGAGGATAAAGTCCAGAAGGCTGATCTGCTATTCAATATGGGAAGCACCTCTCTCATAACATTAAGTACGACAACGGAAAGGCTTGAGGATTTCAAGCTTCCTCTTCCCGACAGCTCTGCAAGAGTCTATGAGTCAGAGGAGGCCGAAAGCTTTTCAGACTCCTTCGACGTTGACGGATATATCGACAACCTCTCAGATAAGCTGGGCGTTGACTTACGACTTATCGCTGAACTGTTCATGAGCTCTTATTAATGCGGGACATTACTGTCCTATATGATAAAGGATTAAAAGCTTGCTTCAGGACAATGCTTTGCCGGTTTTGAAGCAAGCATTATTATTTATATATTTTTAATAATTATTTTCTTTTATTGTACACTTTATTATGATAAACTACCATAATAAGAATAACTATTGCATTGCAAGTGGAGGATATATGCCAAAACAAACACGACTTGGGGATAATGCAGAGATATATCAGCGCAGGGTTNNAGCTTCGTGAAATGACCTTTAAGAAGAAGCTTTCATATTTGTGGGAGTATTATAAATACCACGCTTTAGTAATCATTGCGGCTATAGCCTTTTTGACCTATGTAATAATTGATATAGTTACTCCGGATATAAAAACAATGCTTTATGCCGCCGTAATCAATTGTCCGATTGATGCAGCCGATATGGACGAATTCAAGGCTGACCTCTCGGAGTATCTTCAACTGGATCCGAAGCGCGAAGAAATTAACTTAAACACTAACTTTTACTTTACGGGCGATGACGAATATACCATGAACTCAAAGCAAGCCCTTGTAACATATGTGGCGGCCCGGGAGGTTGATATAATTATAGCGCCTGAATCGGAGTTCTATACCTATGCATATAACGAGTTTTTTGCTCCCTTGTCAGATCAGCTTCCATCCGACCTGTACAGCTCCCTTGCCGATTACTTCTACATGTCCGCCCTGGCAGACGACCCTAAGAAGGATGTCTACGGATTATATATAAACGATACGGCGCTTTTTAAGAAAAGCGTGGTTAACATATCCGGGGATCCTTACATCCTTGGTATTGTGGCAAATTCAACACATAAGGAAAATAATATAGAATTAATAAGATATCTTTTCAAAAAATAACCGCATTAAAAGAATGCTTACCCCGACGAACAGATAATTCAGATTACTGACAAACAAGAAAATGCGAAACTATACAAAGCACATTTGCATAGTTTCGCATTAATTTATTTATGAGCATTCTTATTTGCCCGTGATATAGCCTGTTGCTTTCAGCAGCTCAGCCGTAAGTATTCCGCCTCCTGCTGCCCCCCGAACCGTATTGTGGGAAAGACATACAAATTTATAATCGAATATTATGTCCTCCCGAAGCCTTCCTATCGTTATGCCCATACCGTTCTCATAATCCCTGTCAAGCCTTGCCTGAGGTCTGTTTTCCTCTTCAAAATACTTCATAAACTGCTTTGGCGCACTGGGAAGGTCAAGCTCCTGAGGCAAGCCCCTGTAGGAATTCCATGCGCTGATTATTTGCTCCCTGGCAGGCTTCTTATCGAAGCTTACGAACACGGCTGCAGTATGTCCGTCCACTACCGGGACACGTATGCACTGGGTGGTGATTATCGGACCGTCAGCCTTTACTATTCCCTCATTCGTTAATCTGCCCCAGATTTTTAAAGGCTCCTGCTCACTTTTCTCCTCTTCCCCGCCGATGTACGGAATTATATTATCCACCATCTCCGGCCAGTCCTTAAATGTTTTTCCCGCTCCGGAGATAGCCTGGTAGGTAGTGGCAACAACCTGTCTTGGGCCATATTCCATAAGTGCATGGAGGGCAGGAGTATAGCTTTGTATTGAACAGTTGGGTTTGACTGCAATAAAGCCCCTCTCCGTCCCCAGACGCTTCCTCTGGGCATTTATTACCTCAAGATGCCCGGGGTTAATCTCCGGAATAACCATCGGAACATCGGGTGTCCATCTGTGGGCGCTGTTGTTGGATACAACAGGAGTGCCGGCTTTTGCATATGCCTCCTCCAATGCTCTGATCTCATCCTTGGTCATATCAACTGCGCTGAATACAAAATCCACCTCTTCGGAAACACCCGAAACATCGCTTGCATCCTTTACAATGAGACCTTTAACCCCTGCAGGTATCGGGGTGCTCATCTTCCAGCGGTCCTTAACTGCTTCCTCATAGGTCTTCCCCGCGCTTTTCGGACTTGCGGCAACTGAAACCACCTCAAACCAGGGATGGTCTTCAAGCAAGGATATAAAACGCTGGCCTACCATACCGGTGCCTCCGAGGATTCCTACTCGTAATTTCTCCATTACTTACTCCTCCAATCATAAGCTTCCAAGACAATCATTCTTGCTTACATTTCCGCCGGAACTACAATATATTAATAAATGTTTTCCTCTGGCGGACATTTGTCTTTATTGTAAGGATATTATACTATTTATCTGAAAAAATGCAACTATTTTTTTTATCATTTATAATCTTTGTTAATATTCACCAATATTCTTTTTATTATTATGCTTTCATTGGTTATTATTTATGGTGTTTTTGTATTCCTCCAACAGCATAATAATATCCCTGCGTGTCTCCAGCCTGTTAACCCTGTTCCTTAAGGCAGATGCCCCGCTGAAACCTGCAGTATACCATGCTATATGCTTTCGCATCTGTCTGATACCGGTATATTCACCCTTCAAATCTATGATCATATCCATATGCCTTATAATCATGCTGCAGACCTCGTCAAAGCCGGGTCTGGCAGACAGGACCCCTTTTTCAAGGAGGGTCTTAATGCGGCTAAAGATCCATGGGTTGCCTCTGGCTCCCCTTGCCACCATTACAGCATCACAACCCGTATAATCAAGCATCCGCTCTGCATCCCCGGGAGCCATGATATCACCGCTGCCGATTACCGGTATCGAAACTGCCTGTTTAACCTTGCGTATTACCTCCCAGTCGGCCTTGCCGCCGTAAAACTGCTCCCTTGTTCTTGCATGTACGGCAATGGCTGCCGCACCGTTTTCCTGGGCTATCTGTGCAACCTCCACGGCGTTCTCCCTGTCAAAGCCCTTGCGTATCTTGACTGTAACAGGCTTGCTGTAATCCTTCGCAATGCTGTGTACTATCCTGCCTATAAGCGCCGGGTCCTTCATAAGGGCTGAACCCTCGCCGTTATTCACCACCTTCGGCACAGGACATCCCATATTTATATCCAGAATATCAAAGTCTGCCTGTTCAATTCTTTTAGCTGCATCACGCATTATATCCGGATCGGAACCGAAAAGCTGCAGCGCAGCAGGCCTTTCCTCCGATGCAACAGCCATGAGCTCTCCGGTGTTTTTATTATTATACATAATGCCCTTGGCGCTTATCATTTCGGTATATACCAGATCCGCACCCTGTTCCTTGCAAAGTAAACGAAATGGCAGGTCAGTTACGCCTGCCATGGGTCCTAATACCGTCCTACCCTTAATCTCAACATTTCCTATAAAAAAACTCATTTGATATTATCTCCTGTTCTTATCGCTTATAAGCTTAAGCCCTTTAAGAGTCAAATCAGGATCATATACCTGTATAATATCCGTTGCTTCGGAAATAATCCTGCCGAGGCCGCCGGTGGCGACTACCTTGCAGTCCTTTATCTTAGCTTCCTTAAGCATTCTTTTCACAATATACTCGGTTTGACCTATACAGCCGAATACAAGGCCTGCCTGCATACTTGTCACGGTATCCTTGGCAAGTATGGTATCGGGCATTGCTATATCCACCTCGGGAAGCTTTGCCGTCCGGGTCCATAATGCGTTAGCTGCTATCCTTAAACCCGGACTTGTTACTGCTGCTATAAAGGACCCGTCCTCCAGGATGAGGTCATAGGTTATTGCCGTACCAAAATCAATTACAAGTACCGGTCCTCCGTATAATTCATATGCTGCAACAGCATCCACTATCCTGTCTGCTCCAATCTCCCGGGGATTAGGTATAGGAACCTTAATTCCTGTTTTTGTCCCTGCCCCCACCAGCAGTGGTGTAATGCCAAGATACTTTATTATTCCTGATACCAGGGAATGCATAAGCTTAGGCACCACCGAGGCTATAGTTGCATAATGAATATTTGACGGATCTATTCCCTTGGCCTTCAGCAGGTCTGTAAGAGCAATCCCGTATTCATCAGAGGTCCGCTGTACCTGTGTCGTCATTCTGAAGCTTGTCCTAATGTCGAAACCGTCAAATACGCCAAGTGTAATATTAGTATTGCCCACATCTATAACAAGCAGCATTGATTTACCTCCATTATTTAAACCAGATAAGTAGGTTAAGATTACAATCCAATATCCTCATTGAGGAAAAAAATCTTATAATACAGTTCAAGGGAATTTAGAAGCTCGGCTTTGGTTTTCTTGAGCTCCTTTATCTTAAGCGCGCTTCCTATTTCATCAAAAAGGCCGTCTCCATCCTCCGCCTCCACCCTGAAATACAGGTTGCCGTCCTCATCAAATTCAAGCGCAAGCACGCCTCCCACATCCTCAGTGAAAAGCACGCACATTATTTTGAGTTCCTGTTGAATTGGCTCAGGCAGGTTTTTGAAGTCTTCATTAAAATAATATTTCTTTTTGTATGCGCTGCACGCACACAAAACAATCTTATCCTGATACATATATGCTCCTTGCAGGCTGATAAATTGCAGTCAGGCAGTAATAACCTTACATAGCCGTCATGCAAAAAGGCTAAAGTATATACCTAATAATACTACTATTATACCGAAAAAGATATATGATATTGCCATGCTTTGCTTCTTCTTATCCCTTAATATCTTAAGACCGTTAAGTACGTTGATTAGTCCTCCTGCAGCAAATGCTGTCAGCATGAAGAAGCTGTTGCCGGGATGAGTCAGGGTAAGAATCAGGAAAACCACCAGCAGTATCCCGCACAGCACAATCATAATATCATAAGACATACGGTATTCCTTAAGTAATTTCCGAAGCTTATTCAAAGCTTGTCACCCCTGTCCATACAACTTCCGGTACATATAGTCCCTGCAAATTCACGATTATACAGTCTCTGCAGGTTCNNGTTCCCGATTATTCAGTCCCTGCAAGTTCTTGTATATACAGTTCATTCAACCTCCGGTATATGCATCCGGACTTACATATTGCCTAATGTAGCCACCATTACAGCCTTTATGGTATGCATCCTGTTCTCCGCCTCGTCAAAGATGACATCTGCAAAGCGTTCAAATACCTCTTCGGTAACTTCATTTCCTTTAACAGCAGGCAGATCATGCATAACGACAGTGCTTTCCTTACCTGTCATCTTAAGCATGGCGTCATTTACCTGGTAAGGCTTAAGCAGACTGATCCTCTCAGTTTCAAGATCCTCCTCACCCATTGAACACCATACATCCGTATATATCACATCCGCTCCGCTGACTGCAGCCAAGTCTTCAGTTATCTCTATCATACTGTGGCCGGCCGATGCATACCCTGTGCACACCTCAACCAGCTCCTTATCGGGCCAAAGGGCTTTTGGAGCAAGGATTGTTATGTCCATTCCCATCTTTGAACATCCGATCAGCAGACTGCTTGCCACATTGTTGCGACCGTCCCCCGCAAATACCAGCTTTAGCCCTTTTAGCTTACCAAACTGCTCCTTCAAAGTCAAGAAGTCGGCAAGTATCTGGGTAGGATGATATGAATCGGTAAGGGCATTCCATACGGGCAGCTTACTGTACTCCGCAAGCTTTTCAACGGTTTCCTGCTTGAATCCCCGGAATGCTATTCCGTCATACAATCTGCCAAGCACCCTTGCAGTATCCTCTATACTTTCCTTGCGTCCGATATGAATGTCGCTTACACCAAGATATTCAGGATGCCCTCCCTCATCAACACAGCCAATTGTAAAAGAGCTTCTGGTCCTGGTGGAGGGCTTTTCAAATATAAGCGCAATATTTTTACCCTTCAGACTGCTTCCCAGAATCCCCTTCTTCTTGTTATCCTTAAGCTTTGCTGCCAGTTCCAGAAGATATTCGATCTCATCAGGAGTATAATCTTTCAAAGTCAAAAAACTTCTCCCCTTAAAGTTCATTGGTTGCCTCCTTTTCCCATTAACAGTTTAATGCATATTTATGTACGTAATTGATTATTTATACAGTATTCTAAAAATGCATTTTTGTCAAGCAAATAATTAAGCTGCCCAAAAGCATCAACTTGGCAGTTCACTGTTTTGGGCAGCAAATTATTAATATGAGCTTAATTTATTCGGTTTCAAGGCCGCTAGCCTCATCA
Organism: Lachnoclostridium sp. UBA1434; assembly: GCA_002329645.1. GTDB lineage: Bacteria > Bacillota > Clostridia > Lachnospirales > Lachnospiraceae > Mobilitalea. The sequence goes on from DCTS01000015.1 coordinate 86,146, forward strand.
TGCTTAATAAATTCTGCAATAAGATTTTGCTGAAGAATTTCTTCCGAGGTCTTTTTCAGCAATAGGGCTTTTTCATACTGTTCCTTATAATCTGCCGCATCAACCTCTTCATTGGTACCGATGAGCCATGCCCTGCTGCCTTCAAAAATACCTTCCCTCGATATCTCAAACATTACCTCGTCTGCAGCAAAGGACCCTTCAAACAAATATGATGTAAAGGCTACGAAACCTTCCTTCGCATTAACAATATCCTGTCCCAGGACAAAGGTATCATCCTTTGGCTCTATTCCCATTATATTTATAATAGTAGGCATAAAGTCAATCTGTCCGCCTGTCCTGTGGATTGTATTCCTGATATCGCATCCCGGTACATGTATGATTAGCGGAACATTCAGCATTTCATCATAATCATAGTTTCTGCCGATGAACGAGCTGACTCTCGGACATACATCATCCATACCGCAGTTAAGGCCGTGATGGTCACCATACATGGCAATAACAGTGTTATCATAAAGTCCTGCTTCCTTAAGCCCTTCAATAAACTGACCGATTGCCTCATCCGTGTAATGCACCGATCTTAAATAATTGCCGAACTTGGTATCAACATCCTCCTCCAGAAGCTCGAGATCGCTGTATTCCTCCTCGAGATTAAAGGGGTGATGGCTTGTCAGGGTAATTACAAATGCAAAGAACGGATTATCCTTATCTTTCAGCATCGGTACAAGCTGAGCGAACATCGACTTATCCGATACACCCATACCGATAAGCTCGCTTTGATCAAGATCCTCCATGCTTATAAAATCTTCAAATCCCTGGTTCGGATATGCATTCTCCCGGTTCCAGAATTCTCCCTTGTATCCATGTACGGCAAAGGATGTATAACCCTGTTCCCTCATGATCCATGGCAAGCCGTTATAGGTATTATCCTCATATAAGCGGTAGCTTTCTCCGTCTATAAGCGGATACAGGCTGTTCAGACTGGAAAACTCCGCGTCGGCAGTGTTCCCCTTGCCTATGTTTGAATAATAGCGGTCAAAGTATATGCTGTCCTTATTAATAAGGCTGTTCAGGTTAGGAGTAATTTCCTGCCCGTTATATTCGGCGCCGATAACAAAATCCTGAAATGCCTCCAATTGTATTACAACCAGATTCTTACCCTTCCCAATTCCGTAATAATGAGGCTTATCCGCTTCCTCAACCTCGGCATTCAATACCTCCAGAATCTCCTCGGGTTCCATTTCATTCGGAGCGATATTATCCACTATGGTTTCGCATATATCCCCAATATGGTTTGTAAAGAACTCCATGCTTTTTACTCTTGCAACTGCTGCTGATTGAAAGGGATTGATCACCATTATCACTATTATTGCAGTTAATGCATAAACAACATGCTTTAAATTATGCTTATGAGACGATACCATTTTGCTGAACTTTTCCGAATACCTCTTGAAATTAATGTAAACCAGAGGAATATCGATGAATAAAAGAAAGCTTGCCGGTATCAGGGTTGCAAAAAAGCTGTCCGGAACGGCTGTTACGCTCTTTGCCTGCCAAAGCTGACGTATGGATACGGTCTGGTTATAATAATTGTAATACATGGTGTCGGCAAACATAACCAGGCTTAACAAGCTGTAAACCAGTATAAATATGCCTCTCTTCCTTTTAAGCCCGCTGCTTCCGAAGCACACGAAGATGACCGACCATACGGCAAGACTTATAAGGATAAGTATCAGCTGCATACGGTTTACTTCAATTAACGTATAATATACCAGCATCTTCATGGCAAACAGAATCGCCATAAAATACGGTGTTTCTATGAACGCTCTCAGCCTTTTCATAATATCACCCTGCCTTATCATTGTAAATCCTTAACATTTGCATCAGGCAAGCACTATAATAAATCAACTTCTCCTTATATTCAAGCAGTAAAATCTTAAATATTTCTTAAAACATAAAGAGAAGTTTTAATTGATACCGAAATCGCCAAGAACAAGTCACTTATATGCCTATCCGGTTACTGCGGATCCTTGCTTACTTCCGTCAGGGACTTTACCATGCCTGCCAATCCCTGTATCTCTGAGGGGATAATTATCTTGGTGGCCTTCCCGTCGGCTGCCTTGGCAAATGCTTCAAGGCTCTTTATCTGAATAACTGCATTGGAAGGTGCTGCCTCATTGAGCAGGCGTATGCCGTCGGCAGTAGCTTTCTGTACGTGAAGTATAGCCTCAGCCTGTCCTTCCGCTTCCCTGATGGTTGCTTCCTTTCTGGCTTCTGCACGCAATATTGCCGACATTTTCTCTCCCTCGGCCTCAAGAACTGCAGACTCCTTCTTTCCTTCCGCAACAAGTATCGCAGAACGCTTCTGCCCTTCGGCTATAAGTATTGCCTCCCTGCGTTCCCTCTCTGCCTTCATCTGCTTCTCCAT
>DCTS01000022.1:0-42748 GCA_002329645.1 Lachnoclostridium sp. UBA1434
TTGAGGTTGAGCTGAAGGTAGCTCTAAGCGATGATAATGAAGCTTTTGCAGGAATTTGTTTAGCCTCGGATATCTCTGAAAAGAAAATGCTGTTAAACAGCGTAAGGAGAATGAAAGAGGAAGTCAAGAACTCCGAGATGTACAAGAACGAGATTATTGCCAATATATCTCATGAGCTGAAGACACCGGTTAACGGTATATGCGGTTTTACTGAATACCTTCTCGGGACCGAATTAACCAATGAGCAGAGAGATTCCCTTCAGATTATTAAAAGGTGCTGCAGCAGTATGAACATGCTGATAAGCGAGCTTATGGATTATGCAAAATTAATAAACAACAAGCTGGTGCTTGAAGAAAGGGAGTTTAACTTCAGGCAGTTTATCAGCAATCTGGCAGCCTTTAATATAAACGGGATAAACGAAAAAAATATCAAGCTTATAGTCAATATATCAAACGATATACCCGATACAGTTATCGGAGACGAATTCAGACTGAGCCAGATATTAAACAACCTGCTGTCAAATGCAATAAAGTTTACTCATGAGGGTCAAATTGCAATTGAAGTGACAAAGACAGGTGAGGTTGATGATAATATTGAGTTATTCTTTATGGTTATAGATACCGGAATAGGAATAAGCAGGGAAGACATGGACAAGATTTTTATCAGCTTTACCCAGGTGGACGGTTCTATAACAAGGCGTTTTGGAGGTACAGGCCTGGGTCTTTCCATATGCAAGAAGCTGGTTGAAGCAATGGGAGGTACAATATCCGTCGAAAGCGAGATTAACAAGGGGAGCACCTTTTCATTTTCCGTTAAATTAAGGACTGGCAGCCAGAATATCATAGGTCCCCATGGCAGCAGAACAAAGCAGCCTTTCAGGAAAGAAACCCGAAAGAAGATTATGGAATACGATAAAGAGACGGGCGAAGAAAACATAGAACAGCTTGTCAGGCATGAGGGAAAGCATACCGGCAGAAAAGGCTCATACGATGAATATAGATGCGAAAGATCCGATAAAAATATCAAGCTGTTAAATGATCTTATGGAAAGATTGATATTATGCATTGAAATGGAGAATTGGGAGAAAGCTGAGGAAGCTGTGGATAATCTTAAAAAAATGCTTACTGATACCGGCAGGAAAATAAACCGGACTTTGCTGAGACTGGTCATGGCGGTAAGAAAGGAGCAGTATGAGGAATCCAAGCTTAAGCTTACGGAGCTTAAAGAGCTTGTAAAGGAGGAATGCCATGAATAATAAAGCCTTAGAGATTCCTAATATTCTTATTGTAGATGACATTGGTACGAATCTGGCTATACTGACCAGCATTATTAAAAGAGCAGGATACATGCCAAGGCTTGTATACAGCGCCAAACAGGCCATAAGTGCAATTGAAAGCAAGACACCAAATCTGATACTTCTGGATATATCAATGCCGGATATTGACGGTTTTGATTTATGCAGCATGCTGAAGAAAAAGCCTTCCACCAGGGAGATACCTGTAATTTTTATATCCGCGCTAAACTCCACAGAGGATAAGGTAAGAGGCTTCCAGCTTGGTGCTGTGGATTATATTACCAAGCCCTTTGATGAGGAGGAGGTTATTCTCCGTATAAATACGCACCTAAAGATATATACCATGAGAAAGGAGCTGGAAGCGTATAATAGAAGGCTTTGCAAGATTATAAACGACCAGATTCGGAAGGTTTATGAAGGCCAGCGCGCTGTGCTTTATGCCATGGCAAAGCTTACCGTAGCCAAGGATGCCACCAAAAAGGATCATCTGGAGCGAACAGGAAGGAACAGCAAGCTTCTTGCGATGAGCATGCAGCTTTCGCCGAAATTCAAGGACATGATATCCGACAGCTTCATAGAAACCATAGAACTTGCCGCACTTTTGCATGATATCGGCAAGATATCAATTCCGGACCATGTTTTATTAAAACCGGCGGAGCTGAACACACAGGAGCGGGAAATAGTGAAAACCCATGCACGCATCGGGGCAGATACCTTAAGGGAAATATACTCCTACTGCGATCAGAATGAATATATAAGGATGGCAATAGAAATAGCCGAACACCATCATGAGAACTGGGATGGAACCGGTTATCCGGACGGCCTTTCGGGGACAGAGATTCCCCTGAGTGCCCGAATTGTGTCTATAATCGATACATATGACGGGCTCATAAGCGAAAGATGCTACAGGAAGGCACTTTCGCATGAGAAAACCATGAAGATTATTAATGAGGCATCGGGTAAAAAATTTGATCCCGATATAGTGCAGGTATTTAACAAAATACAACACCAAATCAATAAGTGACAATGATTTACTTGACTATGATTTCCTAAACCATTATGATAGTTATACCGCAATTTTCATAAATCATAGTGGAGAATGCAGACATGAGCAGAAAAAACAGTATGTATATAGATTACAACCGTTCCTACAAGAGAAGAGGAAGAAGAAGGAACGGCAGGACTCTAAAGATTATTTTAGTAATATTAGTTGCCCTGGGAGCAGGGGTTGGAACCTATTATTCCATATCCAGCCAGATAGATATTAATCGAGGCGGTCAAGTTGGTAATAAAGAAGGTTTGCACACCGGATCCAACGCTTCCGATGGGATCATAGCCGAGGATTCCGGTACAGGCGGCATCAGGGATGGAGGCACGGATACTGCAGATGCCGGCAAAAGCAACAGTGAATTGGACGAGGCAGGCAGCGGCAGCATGCAGCCTGGTATATCGGGGAATGGGGACGGAATCGATACGTCAGATTCACAGGAAGGGCAGGAGCCGGCGGATACAAGAGTTCCTGTAAAGGCAAAAGGACTTTATCTTACCTCGAGAGCTGCGATGAACATGCGGGATGAGATACTGGATATAGCCGATTCAACAGAAATTAACGCTCTGGTCATAGACGTTAAGGATGACAACGGCAAGATCACCTATAGGATGGACAGCCCTATGGCCAATGAAATAGGAGCCATAACTAATACTATCTCAGATATGGATGCGATGATCCGGCTGATGAAGGATAAGGGAATATATCTGATTGCTCGAATTGTTGCGTTTAAGGACCCGCAGCTTGCGGAAAAAAGGCAGAATCTGGCTATCAGAAATGCTGACGGCTCTATCTACAGGGACAATAAAGGTGAATGCTGGGTCAATCCTTACAAGAAAGAGGTATGGGATTATCTGATTGAGGTGGCTTCTAAGGCCGCCGAAACCGGTTTTGATGAAATACAATTTGATTACATCCGGTTTTCAACAGGAGATGGAATGTCCAAGGTTAACTTCGGTGAAGAAGCAAAGGACAAGACCAAGGAAGATATAATACTGGAATTTACCAGGTATGCATATGAGAAGCTTAAACCCCTTGGAGTCTTTGTTTCTGCGGATGTGTACGGGACAATTATAAGCAGCAGCATTGATGCCGGACTGGTCGGCCAGAATTATGTTGAAATGTCCAGGTATCTGGATTATATATGCCCCATGATTTATCCATCCCATTTCGGAGAAGGCAATTACGGCATACAGTACCCGGATACGGAGCCCTTTAATATAGTACGCAAGGTGCTATATGCGTCAAAGACAAAGCTGGATGCGATACCCGAAGGTGAGCACAAGGCAATCGTAAGGCCATGGCTTCAGGATTTTACCGCAGATTGGATTAAGCATTATATTGTATATACGGGGCGAGAGGTGAGGGAGCAAATAAGCGCTGTATATACTGTCGGATATGAAGAATGGTTATTGTGGGATGGGGCATGCACTTATTCGGTGGACGGTTTATTAGATGAGTAGGCTGGAATCATATAATCGGAATTATTTGAAGAGTAGGTTAGGACCATATATCAGGTTCTTTAAAGAGCAGGCTGGAGCCATATAGTCAGGATTCATTGAAGAGCAGATTGAGCCAATAATCAGAATTATATGAAGAGCAGGTTGGACGCATATATTAGGGATAAGGATAATATAATATAGAGTATTAATGACCGCGAGGTGTCACATGGAAAAGACATTCCGTCAAAATACCAAGATTATATTTATCCTGAAAGGACTCTTGTTTTCCTATGTAATAACGGCATTAACGGTACTGCTCCTATCCTTCCTTATGCTGAAGCTTAATTTGCCGGCTGCGGTTATCAGCGGAGGCATTAATTTCATCTATATACTGTCTGCATTTACAGGGGGCTTCTATATCGGAGATAAGGTTGAACACAAGAAGTTCCTGTGGGGATTGGGAATGGGAGTAATATATTTTATTATTCTTATGATAGTATCACTTATAATAGGAAGAAATACACCATATTCTTTTGCAAGTATTATAACAGTATTCATTATAACAAGCTTAAGCGGAATGCTGGGAGGAATGCTGAGAAGCTGACAGCTTTGACGCTGTTTTTAACAGGCATGCATATAGCTGGGCCGGATTGTCCGGCCCTTTATGTTTGGCAAAAAGTAATTGTATTTTTAGTTTTAATTGATTATACTAATTATAGAAATTGGGAGAATATACAATACAAAACCTAATAAAAAACCAAATATAAAACAGGAGCAAAAAATATGAAGGGTATCATACTTGCAGGGGGCATGGGAACCAGGCTTTACCCCATTACAAAAGCAGTATCAAAGCAGCTTCTACCGGTTTATGACAAGCCAATGATTTATTATCCGATGTCGGTGCTGATGCTTGCCGGCATTCGGGAAATTCTCATTATATCCACACCATGGGATATTGATGCTTTTCGCAGACTTTTCGGAAGCGGAAGCCATCTGGGATTGGAGATAGATTATAAGGTACAGCCGGAGCCCAAGGGTCTTGCACAGGCCTTTATAATCGGTGAGAATTTTATCGGAAGGGACCGGGTCGCCCTGGTGCTTGGCGATAACATCTTCTACGGAAGAGGCCTTTCGGATACACTTCAGAAGGCCGTGGAAAGGGAAGCAGGAGCGACAATATTCGGCTATTATGTTAAGGATCCCACTGCATACGGCGTTATTGTTTTTGATGAGCACGACAATCCGGCAGCGATTGAAGAAAAGCCCAGGGAGCCAAAGTCCAATTATGCGGTTCCAGGCTTATACTTTTATGACAACGAGGTTATAGAAATTGCCAGGAGTATTCGTCCTTCAAAAAGGGGAGAACTTGAAATAACGGATGTTAACAACACATATCTTGAAAGAGGCAGACTGGCGGTTGAAAAGCTGGGCAGGGGTATGGCATGGCTGGATACGGGCAATCATGATTCATTGCTGGATGCTTCCAATTATATTGCATCCATACAAAAACGCCAGGGTTTATATATATCCTGTCTAGAGGAAATAGCTTATAAACAGGGTTTCATTGACTGTGAGCAATTATTAAAGCTTGCAGACAGCATGAAGACTACCGAATACGGAAGATATCTATATGATGTAGCAAACGGGCTTTAAGAGGAGATAAGCATGGGTAATTTTATATTTAGAGAAAGCAATATAAAGGGTTTGATATACATTGAGCGCAAGGCTTATGCCGATGAACGCGGCAAATTTTTGGAGACATATAACAAGAGGGATTTTAAGGCTGCAGGAATAACAAAGGAATTAGTGCAGGAGAATCATTCCTATTCGAAAAAGCATGTGCTGCGCGGACTACATTATCAAAAGCAGTTTCCCCAGGGTAAGCTTGTATGTGTCTTAATGGGGGAGGTTTTTGATGTTTCGGTTGATTTAAGATACAATTCACCCACCTTCGGCAAATGGAACGGTGTCGTATTATCCGAAACCAAAGGGAATATGCTTTATGTTCCGGAAGGCTTTGCCCATGGCTATCTAGCTCTTTCCGACGAAGTCCTGTTTTCATATTTTTGCACTGATTATTATCATCCGGAGGATGAGGGCGGCATTATATGGAATGATCCGGATTTGGCGGTAGAGTGGCCATTGGAAGCCGGTGTCCTGCCAATTCTATCGGATAAGGATAAAATGCATCCTACATTAAAGCTTAGCGGCATACTGGCCGATAATCCCTGGAGAGGGATGTTATGAAGAAAATATTGATAACAGGAGCAGCCGGCCAGCTTGGGCTGGCTTTATACAGGCTGCTTAAGGACAACTTAAAATACATGATTTATCGTACGGAATCGGCTCCTTCTTCGGACGGACAGTTCGGAGCTCTGGATATAACCGATGAGGCGGCAGTTGCAGAAGCAATATCAGCTATGCGTCCTGATATTATTATAAACTGTGTTGCCATGACTGCTGTGGATTTGTGCGAAAGCGAAGCTGACAAGGCATATCGCGTCAATGCACTGGGTCCCAAATATCTGGCAGTGGCTGCGCAGGAGACAGGAGCCGTACTGATTCATATTTCAACAGACTACGTATATGACGGAACTGCAGTAAGACCCTATACTGAGGATGACATCCCCAACCCGATAAGTGTATACGGAAAAACAAAGCTTCAGGGTGACGCAAATGCTCTGCAGTACTGCAGCAGGTCATTTGTTTTAAGAACCTCAGGGGTATACGGAGAAGGCAAAAACTTTGTTAGAACCATGCTGAGATTGGCAAAGGAAGGCAGCAATATAAGAGTTGTCACAGATCAGATCATATCCCCCACAAGTGCGCTGGAGCTTGCCAGAGTCATTATCTTTCTGATGGAAACGAACAGCCATGGAATATATAACGCCACCTGTGAGGGCAGCACAAGCTGGCATGAATTTGCCGAGGAAATCTTTAAAATTGCCGGAATTGATGTCAAAGTTGCGAAAGTGTCGTCTTCGGAATATATAACGCCTGCAAAAAGGCCCCCTTACTCCGTCCTTGACAACAGGAATTTAAGGGAGAGGCACGGTTATTATATGAAGGACTGGAAGGACGCCCTTCGGGAATACATGAACGAAATAATGCATCAATAAAGGATAAGGCAGATTAAGATGTATTTAACGAGGCTTTAGTGATCAGCGTCGCCATACCGGAAGGATACATGAGGATTGCCCGGTAAGTCCGCGACTGGTTATTAGACGAGGTCTTAATCATGAGAATGCAGGAGGTAACAAATGAAAACATATCTCGTAACAGGAGGCGCCGGTTTTATCGGTTCCAATTTCATACTGTATCTTTTTGAGAAATACGGCAACAATATCAGGGTAATAAATGCGGATTGCCTTACCTATGCGGGCAATCTGGAAAACCTCAAGGATGTTGAGAGCAATCCCAATTATATATTCTTTAAGGTTGATATAAGGGACAGGCAGGCAGTGAATAACATATTTCAGGAATATGATATCGACCGTGTGATACATTTTGCAGCCGAAAGCCATGTCGACCGGAGCATTAAAAATCCCGAAGCTTTTGTCAGCACCAATGTCTTAGGCACATTGAATCTTATAAATGCCGCTAAAATGGCCTGGGAGACACAGGACGGATATAGGCCGGGGAAAAAATATGTGCAGATATCCACTGATGAGGTATACGGCTCTCTTGAGGATGAGCATGGTTATTTTCATGAAACAACTCCCCTAGATCCCCACAGCCCCTATTCGGCAAGCAAGGCATCGGCAGACCTGCTTGTGAAGTCCTATGTGGACACCTTTGGCTTCCCTGCCAATACAACAAGGTGCAGCAATAACTACGGACCTTATCAGTTTCCTGAAAAACTGATACCCTTGATGATAAACAATACCCTGTCGGGGAAGCGTCTGCCCGTATACGGTACCGGTAAGAATGTAAGGGACTGGCTGTATGTTAAGGACCATGCGAAAGCCATAGACCTGGTTGCAGAGAAAGCTGCAGCGGGGGAGGTTTATAATATCGGCGGGCACAATGAAAAAAGAAATATTGAGATTGTAACCCTGATCATTGATACCATTCTGGATCTGCTTCCGGAGCAGGATGCAAGAAGAAAAGGGATTTCCCATGATCTTATAACCTATGTTGAGGATCGCAAGGGTCATGATTATCGATATGCAATCTCACCTGACAAGATCAAAGCCGAGCTTGGCTGGGAACCGGAAACAATGTTTGCCGACGGTCTGCGCATGACAATAAAATGGTACCTGGACAATCCGGAATGGATGGAGCATGTAACCAGGGGAGATTATCAAAATTATTATAAGCAAATGTACGGTATGTAATGATAATGAATGTAGTGACAGTGATAAGGAATGAAATGGCAGCCATAGGAAATGTGACAGCAACTATACGAAGATAATTGCAGCTCCAGGGAATGTGATGGCAGCCATACAAATATAATGGCAGCCATAATATATAATGATAACTATACGAATACAATATCGAAGCAGGTTTAAGCACAACAAAATTCGCAGGACGACAGGCTGCATATATTAATAATAAGGATGAAAGGCCAATATATGAGATACGAGGAGTTTACCATAGAAGGGCGCAATGCGGTTATTGAAGCATTTCGCTCCGGAAAAACAATAGACAAGCTGTTTGTGCTGGAGGGCTGCCAGGACGGTCCTGTAAACACAATACTTCGTGAGGCTAAAAAAGCCGGTGCGATTATTACATTTGTAAAAAAGGAGCGCCTTGACCAGCTTTCAAATACGGGAAAGCATCAGGGGGTCATAGCCTATGCAGCTGCATACGAATATGCTGAGGTTGAGGATATATTGGGAGCGGCGGCAGAAAAGGGAGAGGCGCCCTTCATTGTGCTTTTGGACGGCATCGAGGATCCCCATAACCTTGGAGCTATCATACGAACTGCCCATCAGGCTGGAGCCCATGGAATTATTATACCCAAACGCCGGGCGGCAGGACTGACAGCAGCGGCGGTTAAGGCTTCCGCCGGAGCAATCAATTATTTGCCCGTTGCCAAGGTAACCAATTTATCAGCAACAATAGATGAACTGAAGGAAAAAGGATTATGGTTCGTCTGTGCCGATATGGACGGGGAGCTTATGTATAACCTTGACCTTAAGGGATCCATCGGTCTTGTAATAGGCGGTGAGGGTGAGGGAGCAGGAAGGCTGGTTAAGGAGAAGTGCGATTTCATTGCCAGGATACCGATGTTCGGCAAGGTGGATTCACTTAATGCTTCTGTCGCAATGGGAGTAATGGCATATGAGATAGTAAGGCAGAGACTGGGGGCCGCTTTTCGTGGGTAATGTAACTAAATACGAAGCATTATCGGATGAAGAGATTGTTATGCGAATCCAGAAGGGTGATAAGAGCGGAGTAGATTACCTTATGGAGAAGTATAAAGCTTTGGTCAGAAACAAGGCTAAGGCTTTATTCCTGATAGGCGGAGATAAGGATGATCTTATACAGGAAGGCATGATAGGATTATATAAGGCCATTCGGGATTATGATTGCGAGAAGCAAAGCTCGTTTTTTAACTTTGCAGATTTATGCATATCAAGGCAAATCTACAGCGCCATAAAAGCCTCCAACCGTAAAAAAAACATACCGCTGAATACATATATATCCATTTATACTCCGGCTTACGGAGAGAATATGGATAATGAGGATAAGGAAGCGCTGGTTGACATAATACACCAAAAAAGCGTATCGAATCCTGAGGAACTGGTTATTGACAAAGAGAATACCAGTATGATAGAATATGAACTTGTAAGGCGTCTGAGCGACCTTGAAAAGAAGGTTTTAGACTTGTATATGCAGGATTTAAAGTATATCCAGATAGCCGAAGTACTTGGCAAAGAACCAAAGACTATAGATAATGCTTTGACAAGGATAAAGACGAAACTGAATAAGGTTCTTAAAGAAATTGATGGATGCAATTAATCTGCTGCTGTAGCTCAGACGGTAGAGCACCTCATTGGTAATGAGGAGGTCAGCGGTTCAAGTCCGCCCAGCAGCTTCCAGTAAACCTAATAAAATCAAGGGCTTACAGACCTTTGATAATTAATAAAAGCACTCGGTGAGTGCTTTTTCTATGACTTTTTATGATTCTTTCTATGATTCCGATGATTCTAATCAATAGCTGGAGTGAGATTGGTTTAAGTCTCATTCATACCGTATTTTTTCCCCTTTAAGCGGTTCACTTCTTCATTCAAACCTTAAGTGTACGCTCTATTTGACTTGTTCTTTTTACGATATTGTGTCGGAGTCATATTCTCATGCATCTTAAAGACCTTGTTGAAATGTGAGATATTGTTGAAGCCGCAGTCAACAGCAATATCAATGATAAGATCATCCGTATCTGCAAGGAGTTGTCTTGCCTTTGAAATCCGTACCTGGTTTATATAAGAAAAAAGCTCGGTGCCTGTGGTTTCTTTGAATATCCGGCTTAAATAACTGGGGTTAGTAAAGACAAAATCGGAAATCCTTGATAATGACAGGTCTTCGGAATAATTCAGGTTAATATAGTGTTTAGCTCCTTCAATAATTAATAACCTGGCGGGTAATTTCCTGGAGACTTGTCTGCTTCGGGGCTCAAATATATGATGTGCCCGGGCAAGATATAAAATAAAAGCGCTTATGATGTATTGATAAATAAGCATCGAGTATGGCAGCTTGCTGTTCTTGAAATCATATAACAGGCAGGCATAATTCCGGATTATCTCAACTGATTCGATTTCCAGTGTAAATGCGGTAAGAGGATGGTCGGCATTAAAAAAGCCTTCAAGCAGCAGCCGCGCTGAATGATCCAAATAATAATAAAGTATATCCTCCATGGTAAGAGCTAATATAATCGCTAAACAGCTGGTATTGTATTCAGGAACTAATGCAAGCTTCTCTCCCGGAGCAATGAGTAGGCAGTCTCCATACTTGAATTCTTGAATCTTCGCCTGGAATTGATAGTTGCCCTCTCCTTTGCAAACAATAACTATAGTCCATTGAGTTTTTAAAGGAACCGTTTCATAGCGTTCGGTAATCTCTATAGTGATATTATCGTTCATGCTTATATTCCTTCCTATGTACAATATTTGTAATCAGCATATTAATTATACGATAATACCTCATCAGAATCAATAACTAAGGGTAAAAATAATACAATATCAAGTAAATATAAAATAATATTAGGTTATAACGATATGTTATAATAATGATATCAAAAGTAGCAAAATAAACGTTCTAAGTAAAGGGGAAAAATATTATGAAGAAAATAATTGCTCTGGTTTTAGTTGCAGTAATGGTTATTTCTTTTTCGGCTTGTTCCGGTAAGAAGAAATGGGTAGACGGAGACGGAAAAATCGACGGAGATCTTACTTTCTGGACTCAGGACACAGAACCGTGGAAAACTTATTTTAATCCTGCGATTGAAAGGTTTAAAAAGGCTTATCCGGATGTAAATATAACGGTAGAATATTTCTCCGAATTTGCTGATAAGGTTAGCCAGGCTTTTTCCGCAGGAGAAGAAGCAGATGTAATTCAGACATGGCAGAGTATTACCGACTGGGCAAAAGCAGGAAAGATATCTGTTGTTCCGGACAGTGTAATATCCAAGAGTGAGATTGAAGCCAAGTATTTTGAAGGTGCATTAATGAATAAGGTATATGACGGAAAGTATTATTGCCTGCCTTCTGAGATTAATGTAGAATCACCTTCGCTATACGTTAATATGGATATCCTGGTCGAGGAAGGTATTGAGCTGCCCGAGGGATGGATTGAGAACAACGGACCCAGAAGCTGGAGTGAACTACTTGAACTTGCACAGAAGCTGACAAAGAAGGATGCAAGCGGTGCGGTTGAAAGATCAGGTTTAGCCTATGTATACGCACAGTGGGAAGCTAATTTCCTGTCATTAATTCTGCAATACGGCGGAGATTATAAGGACCCTGCCAACAATGCCGTTAAGTTTGTTACCGACGAAGGCAGAAAGGCTGCCGAGACTCTGTTAAAATACTGCCAGGGACCGGATGCTGTCAGTGTTGACGGAGATACCCGTTACGATTTGTTTATTCAGGGTACGGCTGCTATGACTGTAGGAGCTCCCTGGTATGCAGGATCATTTGACATTGATATCCCGGATACAAATTACCAGGTATTCAATATGCCTGCATGGGTAGAGGGCGCAGATCCGATATGTATTGCTACAGGCGGCTGGGGCTACATAGTATCTGAGAAATGCAAGAATAAAGAAGCAGCCTGGGCTTTCGTAAAGTTCATGACCAGTGCTGAGGAAACCGGTGAATGGGCTATTACAACCGGTGCTTTGCCGGCACGTTCAGATGCCCTTAAGGATCTTCAATATGATCCTAACGTAGGGTCAGTTAACAAAGCAATTGCAATTACCATGGATGTTCTTCCTTATTCAGTTGAAGACGGCGCTTACATGTCGACACCTTCCACACTTACTTATACCATTGTACGTGAAAAGCTTAGACAGCTTCTTGTTGACGGAGATATTGACGCATGCTTGAAGGCTATTGAAGATGAAGGCAATGCAATGATACAGGAAAACCTTAGCCGATAAGCATTGAATACCTGAAAAATATAATAAAATATGGCGGGTANNCCCGCCATTATAAAGAAATCCAGTTACCTTGCTGCTTTTGATACATTGAAAAGGTGGATTTATGAAAAAAAAGATAGACCTGTTAAGAAGCAACGAAAGGAACACATTTATTAAATACCTGCTGCCAAGCGTTTCGGCCAATATAATGATATCCGTTAACTATTTTGTGGATACCTTATGCATAGGGCAAAAGCTCGGTGAAAACGGTTTGGCGGCACTGAACCTGTCATGGCCCATTACCACTCTGCTTTATTCCGTAGGATTGATGCTTGGTGTCGGAGGAGGCGCAATGTATTCCTCCTACATGGCTCAGGGAGAGAAGAAAAAGGCACGCAGTGTTTATACTAATTCCCTGCTTACTATGATTTTAATTTCAGCATTGATTACAACCCTTGGACTTGTGTTTTTAGATTCAATTGTTGAGGTACTGGGCGGAACAGGATCAATTAAACATGATGTTACGGATTACATAAGGAATGTTTTAATTTTTTCGACCTTTTATATCGGCGAGTGTTTCTATACATCATTTTTGAGAAATGACAATGCACCGAGAATTTCTATGATGGGCAACATACTTGCCGGTTTCCTCAATATAACATTGGATGTTTTGTTTATATTTGTATTAGAGCTTGGCATGGGTGGAGCGGCTTTAGCAACTTCAATGGCTGTAGCATCCACTGTAATATTGGGAATATGTGCATCATTGCGGAAGAAATCGAATTTAAGAATATCATTTTCGAACTTTCGTTTCAGACAAATATTTTACGTCATCAAGGTGGGTGCTTCAACCTTCATGACTGAAATAGACGGAGGTATTGTCACATTCGTATATAATATGGTCATAATAAGAATCTCCGGAGATATGTCAACAACGATGCTGGCTATTTATGGAATTGTTCTGAATATAAGCACAATAGTATTGATGATCATAAATGGAATTTCTAATGCAATGCAGCCCATTGTAAGTGCCAACAGCGGAGCAGGAAAGCTGTTTCGTGTAAAGAGAATTACAAACTTAGCCGTAAAATGGGCAATTGCCATATCGGTAATATTCGTTGCAGGTATTGAATGGAAGGCTGAGCTGCTGATCGGCATATTCATAGATCCGGCTGATGTATTCATAGAGCAGGCGGCTTATGCGGTGAGACTGGTGGGAGTTTCATTTGTACTGGCAGCAGCCAATATTATATTAATCTCATATTTTCAATCAATACAGGCAGCACGCCAGGCAATATACTTTTCATTCTTAAGAACGCTCTTTTTGCCGGTCATATATGTCATAGCAGGAGCTTTTTTCTTAGGAATGAAGGGCGTTTGGTTATCAGCACTGTTACTTGAATCAACAACAATTGTTGTACTGGTTTTTTACTATATTCATTACCAGAAAAAGAGAATGCAGAAAAATCTCGCACAGTTATATTTCTATGACCTTGAAGATAATGCGGACAACATAGATGCGATTATTGACCGGCTTGGAGCAGATAATCTGGCAAGCTTTCAGGAAACCATAGAATATTGCCTTAACAGAGATAATGTAAATGAAGGAATACCTATGATAATAGGCCTGGATGATTTGACCGACTCTCATAATGTGTACTACGAACCTCCCGATGAGGATAAAAACATGGGGTTCAATCTGGCAATCGGAGCGTTATTGTTTTTCGGCCTTTACAATCAGATGGATGCAATCGAACAGGACAAGTCAGCCGTTATCCATGCAATGAGCGCCCTGGCGGAGAAGTTTTTCCACAGCAATAAGACAGGTGAAGAGGAAAAGATTGAATTTATTTCCTATAGAGAAGCTATTCCTGGAAAGAGTTTAATAAAAGGAGAAAAGCATGAACAGTAATCTTAATGTAAGAGCATTTGCGGAGGCTATCTCTAGGGACAAGAGGACCTTGGATATATTTCGCTGCCTGATAAATAACTCATATATCAGGGTAGTGAACTATCATAATACAAATGATATTAATGCGGATAGGTTTGAGGAAGAAATCAAATATTTCAGCAAGCATTTTGTACCCGTTTCAAAGCAGGATATAGATACTTTTTTTAAGACCCGCAAATGGCCATATAAGAAACCCGGATTAATTCCGGCATTGTTTGAAGGCTATCGCAGTCATTATGACATAATGAGACCGATTCTGGATAAATACAACTTCATTGGATGGTTTTATATACCCAGCTTCTTCATAGATGTTAAGCCGGAAGACCAGCTGGATTATTGCCGGTCCCACAGACTCAGGATTACCGGAGAGAATATGTATCCTGACAAGAGAATAGCGCTAAGCTGGGATGAGATTAAGGAATTATCAAAACGGCATGAGATATGCTGTCATACCGGCAGTCATTTTGAGATTGCCAGGGATACCTCGGACGAGGATATGTATCGTGAGATAGTTGAATCAAAGCTGTTAATCGAAAAACATATTCAAAAGCCGGTGGATGTATTTTGCTGGCTTGCGGGAGAGGAATATAATTATAATATCAAGGCACATAAGTATCTGGAAAAGGCAGGTTATACCTATGTCCTTGGTAATCTAAAGCTGGAGAAGATTAAATAACTAAACGGAGGTGCGATATGAAGACAATTCAAGATGTATTAGATTCATTAAATAGCGGTAATCTGGAGCAATATAAGGAAGTTATGGAGTATTGCAGTAAACGTGTTACCTCAAATGAAGGGATACCGACTGTTATAGGATTAGATGACTTAACCTCCTCATCTAATGAAGCATATCAAGGAGCAAAGGAAGAGGGTGACTTCAATCTGGTTATGGCTGCGGGGGCTATGGTTTTTACCAGCCTGTATGAAGAGCTGTCTCCGGAACAGCTTGGACATTACCCCCCGATTGCACCTGCCATGAGTGCCATGACTGAGATGTTCTTTCATCCCGATGCCGATGGTAATGCAGTACAATATCGGGAAGTAGTCAGGGATTTTATCAAAGAGTAGCTTAAGCGGTAAAGATGCAGGTAAACATATCGGACTGAACGGAGGATTATTATGCAGCAATTTAACATGGAAGCATTCTTGAAAAAAGTCACAAAGGATAAGAGAACTCTGGAGATGTTTCGCTATTTAGTAAATAAATCGTATATCAGAGTGGTTAATTATCATAATACCAATCCCGTCGATGCGGAAAGATTCGAAGCGGAGATTAACTATTATAAAGAGCATTTTGTACCGGTTACATTAAAGGATATAGATAATTTCTTTGAGACAAAGGTGTGGCCCTATGATAAGCCCGGATTAATACCTGCTATATTTGAGGGGTTTAGAAATCATTATGATATTATACTCCCGATACTTGATAAATATGAGTATACAGCCTGGTTCTATATTCCCAGCTTCTTCATGGATGTTCCGGTTGATGAGCAGATTCCGTTCAGCAACGCCCATGAGCTAACGGTAACAAACAAGGAAATGTATCCGGATAAGCGGGTGGCTATGAATTGGGATGAGATCAGGGACATTGCGAAAAGACATGAGATATGCTGCCATACCGGAAGCCATTTTATGATTACGAAGGAAACCTCGGACGAGGACATGTATAGAGAAATAGTTGAAGCCAAACAGGTTCTGGACCGTCAGATCGGCAGAGAGGTAGAGGTATTCTGCTGGCTTTACGGAGAGGAATATTACTATAATACCCGTGCACATAAGTATCTGAAGGAAGCAGGATATAAGTATGTCGTAAGCAATCTGAAGCTGGAGCGGATCAGATAGGAAGGAACGGACATATGAGAAGAAGCGAGGCCATATTAAAACGACCGGATTTTAGCTTTAACAGAGCTGTGTATAAGGCAATGGGCTTTTCGGATAAGGATTTGGATAAACCCATTATCGGAGTTGCGAATACCTGGAGTGAGCTTGTACCCGGAAGTTATAACTTAAGAGGAGTGGCTGACAGTGTAAAACGCGGTATCTATGCGGCAGGCGGTACACCGGTTGAATTCGGCGTAATCGGCGCCTGTGACGGAACTGCACAGGGCAATGAGGGAATGCGCTTTATCCTGCCCTCCAGAGATCTGATTGCAAATGATATAGAAGTCATGGTACAGGCTCATCAGCTGGATGGAATTGTCCTGCTGGGCTCCTGTGACAAGATCGTTCCGGGTCTGCTCATGGCTGCAGCCAGATTGAAGCTGCCGGCAATTATACTTCCGGGGGGACCGATGCAGGGCGGGCCTGTGTTTGACGGACGCCAATCGGACCTGACCTCTCTGTCCGAAGGATGCGGAATGGTGAAAGCCGGCACTTTAGAAGAAGAAGAGCTCTATCAGATGGAGAATACCTGTGCTCCCGGATGCGGTTCCTGTTCCTTCTTCGGTACGGCAAATACAATGTGCTGTCTGTCGGAGGCTATGGGAATGACATTACCAACAGGTGCACTTATTCCTGCTGTTTATGCACAGAGAACCAGAATAGCATTTGAAACCGGCGAGGCCATTGTGGATCTCGTTAATCGCAATATTGCGGCGGATCAGATTATAAACGAATCTTCGATTGACAATGCAATTCGCGTACTAAATGCAACAGGAGGCTCTACAAACGGAGTGCTTCATTTGCTTGCAATAGCAGGAGAAGTTGGTATAGACAGCGACAAAATGATGAAGAAATTCGTTGATATCGGAATGAACACACCCCTGTTGGTTAAGGTGAACCCGTCCTCAAAGTATAATATGGAGGATTTCTACCTTGCCGGCGGAATTCCTCAGGTTTTAAAGGAGCTTGAAGGATATCTGGAGCCGGATGTTATGACCGTAACCGGCAAAACAATGAGAGAGAACCTAAATGGGTATCAATATAAGAATGTAAACCGGGAGATTATCAGGACGGTAGAAGAACCGTTCTCAAAATTCGGCGGTATTGCCATACTAAAGGGCAACCTGTCACCGGAGGGATGTATTACCAAGCCTTCCGCAATTATACCTAAGATGCATTATTTTAAGGGAACAGCCAAGGTATTTGACAGTGAAGAGGAAGCGGAGGAAGCAATACTTGCGGGAAAGATTAAACCGGGCAATGTTGTTGTCATCCGTTATGAGGGCCCGAAGGGCNNGGCGGTCCGGGAATGAGAGAAATGTTTAAGGCAATGAAATATCTGTACGGAATGGGACTTGCAGAGAGCACAGCATTAATTACGGACGGAAGGTTCTCCGGAACCAATAACGGATGCTTTGTCGGACATATCTCGCCTGAAGCGGCTGAAGGGGGCCCCATTGCATTCGTCCGTGACGGAGATGAAATAACAATTGATATTCCTAATCAGGCAATAACACTTCATGTGGATGATAATGAGATGAAAAATAGAAGGCTTGGCTTCAGGCCGCCTGAGCCCAAGTACAGGACGGGGTATCTGGCCGTATATTCCAAGCTGGCCGCGTCAGCAAGCCGTGGTGCAGTCATTGAAATATAGATTTTAAGTATTACGGAGAGGAATGGTGTGTTGATATGGCATTTGATTATTCGGGATATGTGGTAGGTATAACAGGCGCTGCATCAGTTAACGGGATAGGATTTGCAATTGCAAAGAAGTTTCTTGAAAGCGGTGCCAGGGTATTTATCTGCGACATAAANNATAAACGCCAGTGCCCTTAAGGAAGCGACAGCACGGATGGCGCCCTACGGTGAAGTTAAATCCTACGAAATGGATGTAACGAACGAAACCCAGGTCGGTGCAGTGTTTTCAAAAGCCTTTAAGGATTATGGAAAAATCGATATATTCATAAACAATGCGGGAATATATCCTCAATGCATGCTAAGCGAGATGGATGTAAAGCAATGGGAGCTTACTATGAATGTTAATGTGAATTCCGTATTCCTGTGTGCGAAAGAAGTGTTCAAATATATGAAAGGCAGTGGCGGTGTAATTATAAATGCTGCCTCTTATGCTTCACTTCTTGGTTCCGCAGGCAGCGCGGCTTATGCAGCAAGCAAGGCGGCTGTATATAGCCTGACGAAGTCTATGGCAGCGGAATTTGCACCCTATGGAATTCGTGTAAACGGTTATATCCCCGGCGTAATTGAAACTGAAATGACCCGCGGTGTTATTGATATGAAGAAGGAGGAGCTGGTGGATGCAATTGCACTTCATCAGTTAGGAAAGCCTGAGGATGTTGCAAATGCGGTTGCATTCCTGGCATCGGAGGAAGCCTCATATATTACAGGAACCTTTATTGAAATCAGCGGTGGGAAGCTATGTGTTCAAAACCCTGATATGCCATGGAAGAGAAAAATGCACGGTTAAAACATAATTGTTATTCGAAACGGAGGATTACAGTATGGAAAGGCTTAATCTGAATTTGGATGCACTTAAGTCCATGCATCGCTTCGGTGATATTCTGGAGGATGCCATAGGCGGAATCAACAGTGATATTGCAGAGTTTACTGCCATTCGTGATGCAAAGGACTGTATCGGAAGACACTGGTACGGTATGCGCTGCGGTGTAACCTGCAGAAGGTCAGGTTTAAAGCTTTATCTGCATATCGGTTTAATCTATTACCCGAGCACCAGACCGGGATTGATGGCAGAGCTTGACGAGCAAAATAATAAGAGCATATACCAATGTATCTTGCAAAACATAAAGAAAAGACCTGAATTTGAGATTAACAGGGACGAACCGGTATACTTTAAGCTCTTTATGCCGGATGATACATTTATGAGTATGTCCGGGAGAAAAAGAGGAGAACAGCTGGTTATTCTAAGGCAATTTGTTCAATCGGCCGGTGAGTCAATGATAGAGGCGGCATATGAGGAAGGCTTTAAGCTTGATTATACGAATATGGCAGATGCCCTTAATCTTGCAAATGCATTTGATAAAGTGTTAAATGAAGTTGACGGCGATGTAAGCAAAGCTGAGGTTAATTATCTTGACAAGGATAACTTCGGTCAATACAGTATAGGATTTCGATATTACTTAAGCGATAAAAATGACACCTGCAAGCTGTATGCATACTTCGGAGCAATATTCAGCTATAAGAAGCAGCCGGCAGGCATCTTCGCGGAAATCGACTGGTTCAGCAATCAGAAGGATTTCGATGCGGCATTTGATAATATGGAAGAGTCTCCGCTATATGATCTGAGTGTAAGAGAACCGAAGTTTATCAAGCTGTTTATGAAGGATGCAATGATGGATGAATTTAACCGTGCGGATTATGATACGCAGATATCAATGCTTCTCAGATTTTTAAAGGAATGCAACGATCAAATGATTAAGGCAAGAATAAAAGGAGGGTCACGTCATGAAAAATAGAAAGAAGATAGTATTGATCGGAGCCGGCAGCGCGGTGTTTACAAAGGGTCTGATTGCGGACTTTATACAGGCGGGATTCGGAAGCTGGGAGATCGCACTGTGTGATATTAATCCGGTCATTCTGGAGTCTGTTACAAGGCTGGCAAAAAAGATGGTTGAACAGAAGGGTGCAGATATAGTTATTACATCCTCGACAGAAAGGAAGGAGCTTCTTCCGGGAGCTGATTTTGTAGTAACGACGATTGCAGTCGGAGGACGCCGTGCCTGGGAGCAGGATGTTAAGATACCGCGTAAATATGGTATCTATCAGCCGGTCGGAGACTCGATAATGCCTGGCGGCATCTCACGCGCACAGCGTATGATTCCGGTTATGGTAGAGATAGCAAAGGATGTCGAAAGGTTATGTCCAAATGCATATTTCTTCAACTACTCCAATCCGATGACTGCTATTGTTACAGCAGTTCGTAGGGTAACAAATGTAGAGATAATAGGTTTATGCCATGGAGTCATCTACGGACAGAAATACTTAGCGAAGATGCTCGGTGTTGATGTTAAGAGAGTAACAACTATCGGTGTAGGATTAAATCATCTTACCTGGCTATATGATATTCGTGTCGACGGAAGGGATGTCCGTCAGGACCTGCTTGATATAGTGGCTAAACAGAAAGAGGAGCATAAGGTTAATCCTCATGTCAGGAACTTCTTTAATCCCTTATTGGAGGATAAAGAGATTCCTAATCATATGGACAATCCTTTCTCATGGGAGCTGTTTGAGCGTTACCTGGGACTTCCTGCTGTCGTAGACAGGCATGCTGTAGAATTCTTCCCTGAGCGTTTTCCTCATGGGCAATATTACGGCACAACCCTGGGAGTCGATGCATTCCCTATTGATGACGTACTTGCAAGAGGAGACAGAACATATAAGAATATGCTGGATCAGGCAGACATTGAGGGTGAAGTAGAGCCTGAATTGTTTAAGCGTGCGGACGGAGAGCATGAGCAATTGGTTGAAATTATAAAGTCATTGCTGCTTGATGAAAGGAAAATATTCTCCGTTAATATTCCTAACAACGGAGCTGTACCGGGAATTCCGGACAATGCGGTATTGGAGCTTCCGGGCGTAGCCACAGGATTAGGATTCTCATCAATGCAGATAAGGAATTTCTCGGGTCCTATGAAGGAAATCATTGTTAAGAGACTGGCTCCGATAGATGCTACGGTAGAAGCAGCACTTAAAGGTGACAGAAAGCTTTGGGAAGAGGCCATGATGCTTGACGGAGCGGTAACGGACTATGAGACTGCAAGAAAGCTGGCAGATGATTTTATTGCAGAGCATGGAAAGTATCTGCCTCAATACCAATAGTATCTTAAGAATGGAGGTAATGATGAGAAACAAAGTATTAATTGTATCTTTCTCATTCGAACAGGAGGAAGAAGCCTTTCAGGTACTGCGTGACGGCGGGTATGAACCGGTTTTACTGGCAGCAAAGGACAGAGCCGGATATACCGAGGATGATTTTATTGCGTATTGGAACGGACTTTCAGACAAGCCGGCAGGGATTCTGATGGGAGCGGATATTGCTCTGGGAGAGAAATTTGCAGGGCAGGCTGAAGGATTACGGGCAATATCTCTAAATTGCGCCGGTTATGACCATTTGGATTTGGCAGCCTTTCAAAAAGCAAACATCACTGTATGCAATGTGCCAAGACAAAACTACGATGCCGTTGCCGATTTTACATGGGGTCTGATTCTAAGTCTGATGAGACGTATTGTGGAAGGAGACAGAGCAATTAGAAGCGGAAAATGGTGCGAAGGCGTGGAACGGGGCATGGCTGTATCTAAAAAAACCATCGGTATCATAGGGTTCGGTGCGATTGGTCAGGCGGTTGCAAAGCGCGCAACGGGATTCGATATGAATATCCTGGTAAGCAGTACAAGCAGAAAGCCTGAGCCGGCTTTGAAGTATAATGCAAGCTATACAGACCGGGAAGCCTTATTCAGAGAAGCGGATATAATCGTTCCGACCTGCCCTCATGTTCCTGAAACACATCATATGATCAACAAGGATACAATTGCTTTGATGAAAAGAAGCGCGGTTGTCGTAAACCCGTCAAGAGGCGGAATTATCGATACGCAAGCTCTCTACGACGCATTAAAATCACGTCGTATTGCCGGAGCGGCTCTCGATGTGTATGAAGAAGAACCTTTATATGAAAGCAGATTATTTGAATTGGACAATGTTGTATTAACTCCCCATATGGGAGGATTGGCTGACAGGGAAATCCACAATGTAGCGATGCAATCAGCTTATAATATGGTATCTCTGTTGGATGGAAAAACTACTGGTTCAGAGATAATTGGAGGAAGCATATAAATGGAGAAAATATTGTTTGGAAAATCAGAAGGTTATTACAGAGACCGCGGTGCCATATTAACGGCCGGGGAAATAGCACAGCAGCCGGCTGTATGGAGAAAAGCAGCGGATAATATGCTTTCCAGAAAAGCAGAGATTAAGGAATTCATGGATGAGGTAATGTCAATTAAGGATCTGAGGATTGTATTTACCGGTGCGGGATCTTCTGCATTTATCGGAGAAGCCATGATGTTTATGCTGGCTAATGAGCTGGGCATAAGGACGGAGGCGGTACATAGCACGGACATTATAAGTGCACCTGACTCAACACTGTTTGATGTTCCGACTCTGTTAATCTCTTATGGCCGTTCGGGAGAAAGTCCGGAAAGCAAAGCAGTAATTGATTTTGCCGCTAAAAGAATAAAAAATCTTTATAATATTGTAATTGTGTGTGATAAGAACAGCACCCTGGCCTCCATGGGTCGCAGAATGGAGAATTCGATGGTGCTTGATATGCCGGAGGAATCCTCTGACAAGGGATTTGCCATGACAAGCAGCGTAAGCTGTATGGCCTTAGCTACCTGGTGCCTGTTCCATTATAAAGACATTGAGAAATATGCAAGCTATATCAAGCTGATTGCCGACAGCATGTCGCAGCAGATGGATGAAATAGCTGCAAAGGCGGAAGAAATTGCAAGGGTTGATTATCGAAGAATCTTTTGGTTGGGAACCGGAGCATTAAAGGGCCTTGCCAGAGAGGCGGCGATTAAATCCATGGAGCTGTCCGACGGATATGTTAATTCCGGCTACGATGCACCGACAGGTTTCAGACACGGACCAAAGACAGTAATAAATAATGAGACAATTACAGTACATTTTCTGTCCAATCAGGAATACAGCCTGCGCTATGATGTGGACTTAGCCGAAGAGGTAATACATGAGAAGGATAAAAATGTTGTAGTAACCGTGAAGCCGGAATCAAAAAAGGATGCTACTTCAGGTGAAGATTACGAGGTAATCTATAAGATACCTGCAATGCTGCCTGCAAATTCCGAAATCGGAGCATATATAGGCTCATTATTGTTCGCACAGCTGCTATCAATGATGAAATCGCTGGAGAAGGGATATATGACGGACAGCCCATGTAAAAAGGGCACGGTAAACAGAGTAGTTAAGGGAATTGTAATCTATGACATCTAGACAAGCCATACTTTAAAGCAATGCTTAATAGTGGTATAATGTTGTAAAATCTTAACTGGATTATGGGTGTATAAAAAATTAGTAAAGAAGGATGTATTGAAATTGAAGAACAATATTAGAAAAGATGTGCCGATAGCCCTTTATTACCAAGTCAAGGAAGAAATGAGACTGAATATTTTGTCAAATAAGTGGAAGGAGGGAAGCAAGCTTCCCTCTGAAAATGAACTATGTGAAATGTTCGGCGTCAGCAGAATTACAGTAAGAAAAGCGATTGAGGCATTGCAGGCTGAAGACTATATAATAAAGAAGCAGGGAAAAGGTACATTCGTTAAAAGCAGAAAGATAGGTCAAAAACTTCATAAGTTTTATTCTTTCAGTGAGGAGTTAAGTAAACTGGGAATAAAAGAAACTATAAAATTACTGGTTTTTGAAACTATTATTCCTGATACTGAGGTAAGGGATGCTTTGAAGCTGGAGCCGGACGAAAAGGTGTATTGGATCAAGCGAATCCGTTACATGGATGCCAAGGCATATACGATTGAAAACTCATATATTCCTGCAAAAATGTTTCCTGGCCTGACGGGTGAAATGGTTCAGAATAATGGCTTATACAAATCAATGAGGATGTACAATTGCTTTATGGATCGCGCAATTGAAACATTCTCTGCCATAAACATTACTAAAGAGGATGCAAAATACATAGATGTACAGAATAATGATGCAGCGATTAAGCTGACCAGAGTAACTTATAGCGGAACATCGATTGTTGAGTATTGTCAAAGTGTTGTAAGAGGTGACGTGTTCCAGTATTCGGTTGAGCTAAAATGAGTATTGGACAACCGGCCTTAGGAGGTTTTTATGGGGAAAAAGAGAAGACGAAACAAAGGACGGAATTTGTTCCTATTTATTGTTTTATGTCCTACATTTATATGGTTTTTAATATTCTTTATAATACCGCTAATATCAGTTATTGTATATAGCTTTACTAATGCACATATGGCTTATTCCGACTTCAAATTCGTCGGATTAAATCAGTATATAAAAGCATTTACAAAAGACGCCACATTCATGATTTCATTAAAAAATACAGTATTGGCATCCGTTATAATAGTTTTGTTTACAATTGTATTGTCACTTCTGTTGGCAGCAGGTTTAAACTCATTACGAGACAAGGCGAGACAGATTTTTACGTTTATCTTTTTCCTGCCGTCTGTCATTTCGGCTGTTGCCATCAGCCTGGTATGGGACTGGCTCTATAGTAAGAATTATGGTCTTTTCAACGCAATTCTGAAAATGTTTGGTCTTCCGGGTCAACCATTTTTAACTTCGACAAGTCAAGCCTTAATATGCCTGTGTATTATTCAGATATGGGCAATCTTTGGCTATTATGCGGTAGTCCTTCTTGCCGCAATGAGAAGTATTGACAAAAACATGTACGAAGCAGCGGATATTGACGGAGCAGGAGCATTTGCCAAGTTTCTTCGCATTACCATACCCCTGATAAAAAATAATATTATATTTGTTGCAATTATGAGTACTACGGTAGCATTCATGTTCTTCACTCCGGTTAAGATACTGACCGACGGAACTCCTGGAACAAGCACAATGGTTATCTTATTGCACATATTGAATAAGGGTATTAAGAACAGCGATATTGGGTATGCATCAGCCATGTCCATTATATTAATGCTGATAATACTGTTCTTTAGCCTGATACAATGGATTCTGGGCAGGGAAAGAAAAGATGGAGCCAAGCATTATAAGGAAGTGAGGTAAGGTATGAGACGTAAATCAAAACACGGCGTCGGTTATTATGTGGGTCTTGTTTTAATGATTATTGGGGCATTTTTTATGCTGCTGCCTTTTTATTGGATGATTATATCATCCTTTAAGAGTCAGAACGAGCTTTTAAGAATGCCGCCTACCTTATATCCACATAAACTTGTGACCATGAATTTTAAGAGAGTACTGGACAGTATACCTTTTATACGCTATTACGTAAATAGCCTCGGAACAGGTATTTTAAATACAGCAGTCGGAGTATTTACCAGTGCAATAATAGGCTTTGTATTCGCGAAGTATAATTTTAAGGGCAGAAACACTATATTTTTAATTATACTGGCATTAATAATGATTCCTTATGATGTGCTGATGATTCCGCTATATAAATTAATGGCCAATATGGGATTAACCAACAGTTACTTTGTTTTGACCGTTCCGTATTTTATCAATATCTTCGGAATATTTCTCATGAGACAGTTCTTCATAGACCTTCCGAATGATTATCTTGAGGCTGCCGATGTTGACGGGTGCGGACATTTTAAGAGATTTGTCAGAATAGCCTTTCCGATGGCAAAGCCGATGCTTGCAGCATTGTTTATATATTTATTTATGGCTACCTATAACTCATACCTATGGCCGCTGATTTCCGTAAGTTCAAGAAGGCTGTTTACTCTGCCGGTAGGAATTGCAGCATTTTTCAGCGACCGCGGTACCCAGACAGATTTAGTCATGGCTGCATCTACCATGATGATTGTTCCGGTCGTTATTGTATTCTCGCTTGGCCAGAAGAACTTTGTGGAAGGATTAACGGTTGGCGGTGTAAAGGGTTAACGGGATGGAGAAAAATATGAATTATTATATTGGAATTGACGGAGGCGGTACAAAAACAGAATACCTTATGACTGATGAAACAGGTCAAATTGCGGCACATATACTGACTGACGGCAGTTCATATAAGGATATCGGAGTTGACAATGTAATCAGTAAGATTATGCATAATATTGACCGCTTACTGGAAGCTGACAGCAGGCTGTCTATGGATAAAATCCGCGGAATAGTGATGGGTCTGCCGTGCCATGGAGAAAGCAGGAAGGACGATGCTCTTTTACTGGAAGGATTAAGGGCAAAGCTGATTAACATACCCTTTTATCTGACTAACGACGTAGAAGTTGGCTGGGCAGGGTCACTGGCGCTTCAGTCCGGAATTAATATAGTGGCAGGCACCGGCAGTATTGCTTTTGGCAGGAACGATAAAAACGAAAGCGCCAGAAGCGGCGGATGGTCAACATTCTTCGGAGACGAGGGGTCCTGTTACTGGCTTGGCAGAAGAACCATGGAGCTTTTCGCAAAGCAGGAAGACGGACGAGTGAAAAAAGGAGAATTATATCATATACTAAAAAACGAGTTAAGTATTCATGATTTCCTGGACTTTATAGATAAGATGGAGACGGAGTATGCACCAAGCCGAAGCAGGGTGGCATCATTGCAGAAAATATTACTTATGGCTGCAAAGGCCGGTGATACATCGGCAATTAATTTGTATAAAGAGACTGCCGACGAACTGTTTATGATGATTTACAGCCTGGCTTACAGATTAGGCTTAATAGGAAGCGGATTTCCGGTATCCTATTCCGGTGGTTTGTTCCATGCGTCCGAGTTTGTTATTCCTCATCTGAAGGACAAGGTGGATTCCATAGGCGGCAGACTTGTGAAACCGAGATACACACCGGTACAGGGGGCAGTTCTGTTAGCCGTCCATATGTTTTCAAATATATTATCAAACAGGGATATCTCAGAATTTAAATTTTCGAAAAAAGAATAGAGGGATAGGAATATGCCATTAGTATCAACAAAGCAAATGCTGTTGGATGCACAGAAAGGAAACTATGCAGTCGGCGCTTTCAATGTAGAAAACATGGAGATGGTTCAGGCTGTAATAGCAGCTGCTAATGAGTTAAGGGCTCCGGTGATATTGCAGACAACGCCTTCAACAATAAAATATGCCGGTGTAGATTATTATTACGGATTAGTAAAGGCAGCGGCTCAAAATACAGCTGTTCCTGCAGCAATTCACCTGGATCACGGCTCATCCTTTGAGCTTGCACTGCAGGCATTAAGAGCAGGCTACACGTCAATTATGATTGACGGTTCCCATGAGCCTTTTGAAGATAATATCAGAATAACCGGGAAGGTGGCAGAAGCTTGTGCCCCCCTTGGAATTCCCGTAGAAGCGGAGCTTGGCAAGGTGGGAGGAAAAGAGGATGATCTGGACGGCGGTGAAGGCAAAGGATTTACCGATCCTTTTGAAGCTAAAGAATTCGTTGCGCAGACAAAGGTAAATTCCCTGGCAGTAGCAATAGGAACCGCACATGGAGTATATAAGGGAGAGCCAAGGCTGGATTTGGACCGATTGGAAAGGATCAGAAAAGAGGTAGACATCCCCCTGGTATTGCACGGAGCTTCGGGATTAGCGGATGAGGTTGTAATTGAAAGCATTAAGAGAGGTATCTGTAAGGTTAATTTTGCGACAGAGCTAAGAATTGCTTACAGCAACGGTGTCAAAGAGACTCTTAAGGATAATCCGGAGGTAATTGATCCTAAGAAATTCGGCGCTTTAGGCCGGGAATACGTAAAAGCAGTTGTGATGGAGAAGATGAAGATATGCGGATGTATATATAGAATATAAATATTATGATATCCGCCGGATATGAAGCACAATTGCGAAAGGTTTGCCTTGGTGATTAATAAATAGCTGGTGGGGATATAATGAACAAAAGTAAGTGGAAAAATTTATTTCTGGATATATTGCTTGATATAATGGGTGCGTTTCTTTATGATATCGGAATCTATTGCTTTGCAGTAAATGCCAAGTTTGCTCCTGCAGGTGTAACGGGTATTGCTGTAATCTCCAGTTATCTGTTTGGCTTACCTATGGGAAGATTGGCGTTGCTTTTTAACATTCCGATTATAATTATTACATATCATATCCTGGGTAAAAAATTTATCTTAAAGACAATAAAAACCATGTTAATATTTTCATTTATATTGGATTATGTTATGCCCTTCTTTCCGATGTATTCGGGAAATCCATTCTATGCGGCCATATGCACAGGCGTATTTACGGGCCTTGGTTTAGCTGTTATATATATACGGGGAACCTCTACCGGCGGTACGGATTTTCTTATAATGTCGGCAAGGAAATTATATCCTCATATATCAATCGGACAGATAACATGGATTATTGACGGGACTGTAATATTACTCGGGGCGTTTGTATTTAAAAATATTGATTCTGTTATATTGGGACTGGTGGCTATTATGGCTGCAGCCATTGTAATTGATAAGATTATGTATGGTTTAGGTGCAGGAAAGCTCATTTTCATTGTAACAGAACATGGTGATATGATAACTAAGGAGATTGGAACGGTGACGAGTCGCGGAGCCACCTTGCTGAAAGGCAAGGGTTCCTTCTCTAAAAAGGATAAGCAGATAGTAATGTGTGCATGCAACAACAGGCAGGTATTGCAGATACGAAAAGTAGCAGATGAAACGGATCCGGATGCATTTATTATTATAACCGAGTCCAATGGAGTTTATGGAAGAGGCTTTAAAACGGTTAATGATATTTAGAGTAATGTATTTACTTTATTATGGAACGTAAACGCGGCTAAATAATAAAGAACAGAAAGGGATGAAAATATGATCCTGACGGTTACCTTAAATGCGGCAATTGATAAAAGATATGAAATAAATAATCTTCAGCTCGGCAAAGTCAACAGAGTAAGCAAATACACATTTTCTGCGGGAGGAAAAGGGCTGAATGTATCAAGAGTTGCAGCTATTGCCGGTGAGGAGGTAGTTGCCACAGGCTTTGTTGGCGGACACACCGGCAGTCTGATTGAGCAAAAGGCCAGAGAATGCGGGTTTGAGACGGATTTTATCCATATCGAAGGTGAGAGCAGAACCTGTATCAATATTCTTGACACCTCGGACATGACGCAAACCGAAATCCTTGAAGGCGGAGAACCTGTTAAGGATTATGATATAGAAAGAATGCTGGATAAATATAGTCAGCTTCTGAAAAGAGCACATGTCGTAACCATCTCGGGCAGTGTTCCTGTGGGTGTCGGCAGCAATGTCTACAAGACAATGATTACTCTTGCAAAAGCAGCGGATATACCGGTACTGCTTGATACCAGCGGACAGCTCCTAAGGGATAGTATATCAGCCGCACCTACATTGATTAAGGCAAATCAGGATGAAATAGAGCAGCTTTTCGGGCGGAAAATACAAGCTCAGGAGGAGCTGATAAACCAGGGATTAAAGCTTCAGGAACAAGGTATCCGCTACATTGTCATTACATTGGGAGCGAAGGGCTCAATCATGATCAGTCCTTCGGGAATTTATCAGGCGATAGTCCCCAGGGTCAAAGTAGTGAATACTGTCGGCTGCGGTGATTCCATGCTTGCCGGTTTTGCGGTAGGACTGAAAAAACATTGGGAAGATGAAGAGATTCTAAGAGCTGCAAGTGCTATTTCAGCAGCAAATGCAATGAGAGTGGAGACAGGGTTTTATCTTCCTGAGGATTATCAATCAATTTATCAAGAAGTTAAGATCATAAAAATACAGGAAGTATAGGAGGCAGCGGCATGAAGAAAGTAAAAGTCGCAATAATCGGACCGGGTAATATAGGCTCAGATCTGATGTATAAGGTTTTTCGAAGCGATACCCCGGAGATGTCCTATATGGCGGGCATTGTAGAATCTGAAGGAATTATACGTGCACGGCAGTTTGGTGTAAAAACCTCGATTGAGGGTATAGATCCTATATTAGAAGATAATGAAATTAAGATCGTATTTGAAGCTACCAGCGCCAAAGCTCATTTAGCTAATGCGCCAAGACTTAAAGCGGCAGGGAAAATAGCCATCGACCTTACCCCTGCAGCGGTAGGTCCTTATGTGGTACCTTGCGTTAACCTGGATAAGCTATCGGAAGAAGTCAACTTCAATATGGTAACCTGCGGCGGTCAGGCAACCGTTCCCATTGCATATGCAATTAACCGTGCGGCCGACAGTGAGTATACTGAGATTGTATCCTGTATATCCTCAAAAAGTGCGGGTCAGGGAACAAGAGCAAACATAGACGAGTTTACCGAAACAACTGCTAAGGCATTGGAAACTCTCGGCGGAGCAGACAAAGGCAAAGCAATTATTATATTAAATCCTGCCGAGCCGCCTATTATGATGACTAACACAATCTATTCAATTGTAAGAAGACCGGATGAGAATGCAATAAGAGAATCTGTCTGTCAAATAATTGAGCAAATACAAAAGTATGTACCCGGATACAGGCTAAGGACGCCTCCCATTCTTGACGGCAACAAGGTAACAGCAATTATAGAAGTAGAGGGAGCAGGGGATTTTCTGCCAAAGTATTCAGGAAATCTGGATATTATTAACTCTGCAGCAATAGAGGTAGCCGAGAAGATAGCCAGGGAGCGGTTCTTAAAATAAGGAGGGTCACTATGAACAGGAAGATTCATTTGATAGATACAACTATGCGGGACGGGAGCCATGCGGTAAGCCACAGCTTCACGAAGGAGCAGGTCAGAATGATTGCTCAGGGTCTGGATGATGCAGGCGTTGATATAATTGAGATAAGCCATGGAGATGGCCTTGCCGGTTCTTCAATTAATTATGGCTTTTCTCACACCGGTGAAATGGAGCTGATTAAGGAAGCATCCCACGTTATAAAGAGGGCGAGGCTGGGAGCATTATTATTGCCCGGAATCGGAACCATCAGAGATCTCGAAGAGGCTTATGATAACGGAGTTACTGCCGTCAGGGTTGCGACTCATGTTACGGAGGCTGATATAGCAATTCAGCATATCAAGGCTGCAAAGGAACGCAATATGTTTACTGTCGGCTTTCTTATGATGACTCATATGGCATCACCTGAAAAGATACTGGAGCAGGCAAGGATCTTCGAAGATTGCGGAGTGGATTATGTGAATCTGGCCGATTCGGCAGGACATCTTCTGCCGGATGAGGTTAAGGAAAGGATAAGTCTTCTTAATGAAAGGCTTAGTGTACCGGTTGGCTTCCATGCACATAATAATATGGGACTTGCGATAGCTAATTCCATTGCGGCGATAGAAGAAGGAGCACAGTATATCGACATTACCTGCAGGGGACTGGGAGCCGGAGCGGGTAACTGCCAGGGGGAAGTATTTGCTGCGGTTCTCAACCGTCTGGGATATGAAACAGGAGTGGATCTGTTCAAGATATTGGATGTGGCTGAAAAGATTGTCGATCCCATTATGCAGTACCCCCAGATAATTAATACGGACTCACTTATGCTTGGCTATGTCGGGGTATATTCCAGCTTCCTCCTTCATGCCAAACGGGCAGCCAAGCGTTTTGATCTGGATGCCAAGGATATACTGATTGAGCTTGGCAGGCGCCAGATGGTAGGTGGTCAGGAAGATATGATTGTTGACGTAGCCTACATGCTTTCACAGAAAAAGAAAGCCGGCAAGGTTACAGATTAAATGAAAGGTAAATTCCGCTTTGTAAAATATAACAGTGACTTAAATTACCCCATACACATTTATCCGTCAGCAGCGAGGCGGGCTCAAAGGTTGTTCAGCCATAGAGTCCGTCCCCGCTGTATTGTTGATGCTATTAATCCGACAGTAAAATGGAGTGCAAGACTAAATGCTGCTATAAGTTTTAAGGCGGGATTAATAATACATTTAAAGAAAATTATGCAATGAATAAGCCTTCTTATTTTTCTGGCTTTTCATACCGCTTCTTTTACTTGATGTAAGTGATGTCCTAGTCGTCCTTTTTGGATTTTCGAATGGAGCTTATGGATGTTATACCCTAAACATTCGAAATCCGAATTTTTGATTTTTAGCATAGAAAAGAGCTGTTTCTCCACTAATTAAGCAATTAGTTTTGAAACAGCCCTTTTAAATTTGATATAGCAGCAATTTGAAGACTTTTATTTGCTTTACTTTCAGGTCAAATACTTTTATTTTGGATTATTATTATAAAATAAGTTAAAACATGACAATATGGTAAAACGTAGTATAATCTAATTTAAAAATATAGGAGTATTTGAGGAGAGAAAAATGAAAATTAGAAAGGGTTTATTAGCTATAATATGCATTGTATTGTGTCTGTCATTAGGGCTTAACATATACACATATGCACATATGTTTAAAAATGAAAACAATGCTACATATGATTACTATATGAATTTGATAGATTCAATTAAATCCGATTTTAAGTATCTAGAATATAATGAAATTCTTGGTGATAAAAATTACTTTCTTGCTCTGCCACTTAAAAGTAAAGAATTGGATTTGATTAGTCGACAGAAAGTATTTCTAT
Source organism: Lachnoclostridium sp. UBA1434 (assembly GCA_002329645.1). Classification (GTDB taxonomy): domain Bacteria; phylum Bacillota; class Clostridia; order Lachnospirales; family Lachnospiraceae; genus Mobilitalea. Next base: position 32,423 of record DCTS01000022.1, read on the forward strand.
ATAAAAACAGTATCAAAGGTTGCGTTATATTCTTAGCTATAAGCTATAGTAAATATAATGCGCCTGAAAATGATGAGTGGATGTCAAGTTATTGTTATTTACCAGAAATATATAATAGTGAGGAGGGTGAGTATAAATCAAGCTATAATAAAAAATATCCAAATATTCAGGTGGCCACACATAGCTTTAATATGAACGGATGTCATTTTTCCTTATTATCTTTCTCAAATGATTCACAAGGAGAAGATATTGCAGCACATGAGATGATTAATTTTACTAATAGTTTAATAGATTTTGTAGAAAGGAAGGTTCTGTATGAGTAAGTCAACAAAAAAATATGTACTATTATATTAGTAGTTGTGTTCTCTCTTATTCCAATAAGCAATGCATATGCAAAAGGTAGTTATAATATTAAAATACCTCATACCTTTGCATATAATGGTTATTTACCAAATGGAAAGTCTATATATGATTTCGATAATAATTCTTATGAAAACATACAGCCATTGATGATATTAGCTAAAGAATATGTTGGTAATTTGAAAACTAGTTTCACCGGTTACAACTATACATATGGATATATTTATGGTACTACAGTGATATTTTATAGAGGAGCATCCCCGAGCTATACATTAACTACAGACGTACAACGAACATGTGGTACTGCGTTTAAAGTGTCTTCTAGTTTAACTGCAGATGCAGAAATAATTAAATCTACAGTAAGTTCATCATTTACATCAACAGAGACGATTACTCTTAGAAGAGGAGAAACTTGGTCATGTGGTTTTACTGAACCGGGTACATATAATCTTACCTGGTATATCTCTTTTGTTATATATATTTAGCTGATTACTATTACTAAAGTCCACAAATGAATTGAAGGTAGAAACCTCATAAGCATTTCCGCTCTATTTAATTTCGATTTGTAACACATGTTTTGTAAACCTGCAAGAAAATTATGCAATACAAGAAAACAGTATTGACAAAATGCAAGTAATCATAATATAATAACTTTGCTTTGTGTATCGGATAAACATCAGATAGCAGAAATTATCGAGGCGTGGCTCAGTTTGGCTAGAGCGCTGCGTTAGGGACGCAGAGGTCGCAAGTTCAAATCTTGTCGCCTCGATTTTTTTTGCCTTGTAATATGAAAAAATTGTATAAATGGACAGACTCTTGTATTATAATATGGGCATAAGGATGCGGATAGATTTAATATGAGTAAATAGTATGCGGGGAGGGGTAATATGATTACACATGAAAGTATAATGGCTATCAGTAAGAGCGATATTACTGAAGCTGCAAGGACATTAAGCAAGGATGACATATCACAGCTTGTAGACTGGCTGTCACTAAAGGATGATAAAGTACGATATCAGGCGCTCCTCCTTTTGCAAAGCAGATCGGCATATTATAATGAAGTTTATACTTATTGGGATATCTTCCGCGAAAAACTGAAAAGCGATAATTCTTATCAAAGAAGCATCGGTATTATGCTTATTGCGGAAAATGCAAGATGGGATACGCAAAATCTCATGGAAGAAGCAATTTATGAGTATCTTAAGTGCTTAAATGATGAGAAGCCTATTACGGTACGTCAGTGTATCCAGTCGTTGGCTAAAATAATAATTTATAAGCCGGAGCTAAGCAGTATTATAGCCGATAAGCTTGTGGAGCTTGATTTAACGGATATCAAGGTAACAATGCGCAAGCTGATACTGATGGATATATTGGAAGTGCTGTTGATTATAAGGAAAAATCTAAAGTCAGATAAGCTGGAAGGTTATATAGCAAGCGCATTATCGGGCGATATTCTGGATAATAAGTCAAAGAAGCAGCTCGGTCTGGAGGTGCAGAAATAAATGACTTTTTCCGACATACAGGCATATTGCCTGTCAAAGGAGGGGGCATATGAGGATTACCCCTTTGGACCGTTTCCGTTATGCTATAAGGTTGGAAAGCGTATATTTCTTGAGTGGTACCCGCAGGAAAGTAAAATAACGGTCAGATGCGAACCCATGCTTGCGGATTATTACCGGCAGACATATCCGGATTTTGTCGTACCGGGATATCATTGCCCCGACAGGCAGCGAAGATATAAGAATACTGTATACATAGACAGGGTACCTGATGATGCCCTTATATTCGAGATGATAGATCATTCATATAACGAAGCCGCCTCCAGGAAGTGACTACCCTTACGATGCTGCTCCGGGAAAGTATGAAGGCGGCAATCCTAAAAGGTCGGGCAGGAAAGTAAAGCCATATAATGATTTAGCTCATAAACCACAGCCGTACAGACAGAAATTGCCTGCGGCTGTTTTGTGCATAATGTTGCAGAATATGATATTATATGATACTATATTCATGCTATCTATTCAAAATTGCTTAAGGGGGGAGGCATCTGATGAAGAAAATACTAAAGCTGAAAAGAATATACTTTCTCTGTCTTTTACCAATATCATTTGCACTCATCCTGCTGGCAAGACGAAGCAGCTCATTTGTTGAGCAGGTATTTTCCCTTCGCATATATAAATGGCTTTCCCAGATAATATCCTCAATAACAGGCCTGTTTCCTTTTTCAATTGCAGAGATCCTTATTATTTTACTACCGTTTGCATGCCTGATAATGCTGTGCAGATTTATAATTCATATAATTAGAGACAAAGCCAACAGGAAGGAGATTGCCCTTAAGGGTCTGCTTAATTTACTTTGCGGCTTGAGCCTGACGCTTTTTATGTTTGTCATGCTTGCGGGGATGAATTATTATCGCTACTCCTTTACCCATTATTCAGGACTTGAGATCCGGAATTCAACTGTTGATGAACTATATGCGCTGACAGAAAGCCTTGTTAAGCAGGCTAACGAGTACAGGGAAAAGGTTCCTGCTACTGATGAGAACGGGGTCTTTAGGCTGTCGGTTAGTAAATATAAGGCTGCAAGGATTGCTGATAAAGCAATGGACAGGATATCAGAGGAGTATGGGGTGTTAAAGGGAGCATATGCCGCTCCGAAACCGGTGGTTTTATCGCCTATCATGTCTTATACAGAAATCACCGGAATATTCTTTCCATTTACCATGGAGGCTAATGTTAATGTCCATGTGCCGGATTACTCCATTCCGGCCACCATGCTGCATGAGCTGGCACATCTGAGGGGCTTCATGCGGGAGGATGAGGCCAATTACATTGCATATATTGCGGGAATGGCTTCCGACAATGTTGAGTTTAATTACAGCGCCACAATGCTGGCTCTAATCAGCTCCGGAAATGCCTTATACAGGCAGGATAGGGACTTATATTCCACACTCAGGGAACAGTACTCCGAGAAGGTTGATCTTGATCTCAGGGCTAATTCAGCATATTGGGCAAAGTATGAGGATACTGTTGTAAGCACCGTTTCCAACAAGGTCAATGACACTTATCTGAAGGCAAATGCACAGGCAGATGGTGTTAAAAGCTATGGCAGGATGGTGGATCTGCTGCTGGCAAAATACAGAAAGGATCAGGACACGGCAAAGGACATCGAAAAATAGAAAAATGGTATTTTTAGCTTGATTTTTTACCACGATATGTTATAATTGTTAAGTAATTATTAACAAAGTGTTATGCATTTAAAATAATTTGTAATAATTATTTAAGGAGATAACATGAAGAATATAATCAAGCTTATGGCAGCAGTCCTTTTTACCGTTCTTGTTGCCGCAGCCGGTAATAATATTGCATATGCATCAAACCTTACATCTGAAGTAGAAGCAGTATCAGGTGATGTTAATTTTAATGAGTCCGCAGGCGAAGATGTGAATAATGATGAGAATTTGTCTGAAGATGCCTGGGACAGTTCAGTTCCTGAAGGAATGGATATTGGAACATTGGATACGGTTCCCGAAGGCTTTGAAGTATACATTGACGAGCAGGGTCAGATTTATTATATTGAAATAACTCCCGAAGAGACTGAAGAAGAGGATAGTGCTGACGGGCTGGACAATGCAGAGGATAATAATTCTGAAGCTGATAATCCTGAGGCTGATGATCTTAAAGCTGATAATACTGAAGCTGCAGATGAACCCAGGGCTGATAAAGATGAGAATTCCGCAAAAGGAAAGGCATCGTCTGAAGTTAAAAAAGAAAAGACTGCAAGTCAGCAAAAGCCTTCATATAAGGAAAGTGATCTCAGGCTTTTGGCATGTCTTGTATATGCCGAAGCAGGAAATCAGCCATATAACGGTATGCTTGCGGTAGCCAATGTAGTGCTTAACAGGGTAAAAAGCAGCGTTTACTGGCATGTAAACACATTAGAAGAGGTTNNCGATAATAAATGGGGTGTACAGTTCTCCGTAACGAAAAAAAACAGCAAGACGGGATTAAGCGTGCTGGACAAGGTACTTAAGAGCTATGATACCGGAGTCTTTTCAGGCAAAGATCCGGAGGCTGAGAAAAAAGCCATGGAAAAGGCTATTAAAGCAGCTAAGGCAGCCCTCTTGGGACAGAACAATATAGGCTCATACCTCTGCTTCCGTGTAAACAATAAGAGCGCAGCAAGCACAAAAAAGAAATATCCCGATCATATGATAATAGGCGACCATGTATTTTACAGGACCAAGTAAGGCCGCATGATATAAAATAACAGCCGTTCCGTGTTTTTTAAAGCATAGGAACGGCTTTTTTCCACTTTTAATACTTTTAACCGGAAATATTTTGTGTTATTATATAACAGATGTAATTTAAATTTACAATAATAAGACTATAAGGTATAATCAACTAAAAACACGGGCTAAAGTATCAGGAGGAACTATGGAAAACATGCACAATGAGGGCAATAAAGGACAGGCCCCCGACAAGCCGGAGACGGTATCTAAGAATTTCATTGAGCTTATTATAGACAAGGATCTGGAGGAGGGCAAGGTTACCGAGGTTGTCACCAGATTTCCGCCCGAGCCGAACGGTTACCTTCATATAGGGCATGCCAAAGCCATACTCTTAAATTACGGCATTGCCAAAAAGTACGGCGGACGGTTCAACCTGCGCTTTGATGATACCAATCCGACAAAGGAAAAAACCGAATATGTCGAATCAATAATCAGAGATGTCAAGTGGTTAGGTGCGGATTTTGAAGACAGGCTATATTTTGCTTCGGATTACTTTGAACAGATGTACGAGGCTGCAATAAAGCTAATCAGGAAGGGAAAGGCTTTTGTATGTGACCTTTCAGCCGAGGAAATCAGAAAATACCGCGGGACTCTGACGGAACCCGGGATTGACAGTCCATTCAGGAATCGCAGCGTAGAGGAGAACCTGAGGCTCTTTATTGAGATGAAGGAAGGCAAATATGAGGACGGTACGAAGGTACTGCGGGCGAAGATAGATATGGCATCCCCTAATATCAACATGAGGGATCCCGTTATATACAGGATTGCAAGAATAACACATCATAATACAGGGGACAAATGGTGCATCTATCCCATGNNGCCCAACGGTTATCTCCATATAGGGCATTGCAAGGCTATGTACATAAATTTCAGCACTGCGGAAAAATACCACGGATTATGCAATTTAAGGTTTGATGATACCAATCCCATTAAGGAAGATGTGGAATATGTGCAATCCATTATGGAGGATATCAAATGGCTGGGCTTTGACTGGGAGGACCGCCTTTACTATGCATCCGACTATTTTGAAAAGCTCTACGAATTCGCGGAAGTACTTATCAGGAAGGGTAAGGCATATGTATGTGATTTAAGCCAGCAGGAAGTGAGAGAATATAGGGGAACACCTACAGAGCCGGGTAAAAACAGTCCCTTCAGGGAAAGGACTGTTGAGGAGAACCTGGATTTGTTCAGGAGAATGAGGGCAGGTGAATTTCCCGAAGGTTCAAGAACGCTTCGTGCCAAGATCGATATGGCATCACCAAATCTGAACATGAGGGACCCTGTTATATATCGAATACTGAAGTCAAGCCACCATAGAACAGGAGACAAATGGTGCATCTATCCCATGTATGATTTTGCCCATCCGATCGAGGATGCAATAGAGGGAATAACACATTCCATATGTACGCTGGAATTTGAAGACCACAGGCCGCTCTATGACTGGGTCGTAAGGGAGCTGGAATATGAATGCCCTCCCAAGCAGATTGAATTTGCCAAGATGTATCTTACCAATGTTATTACAGGCAAGAGATATATTAAGAAGCTGGTTGAGGAAGGAATTGTGGATGGATGGGATGATCCCAGGCTTGTTTCCATCAGCGCATTGCGAAGAAGGGGCTACACTCCCGAATCCATACAGATGTTTATGGAACTGAGTGGAGTATCCAAAAGCCAGAGCTCGGCAGATTATGCGATGCTGGAATACTGCATAAGAGAGGACTTAAAGCTCAAAGCTCCCAGAATAATGGCAGTGCTTGATCCCATAAAGCTGGTTATAGATAATTACCCGGAGGAGGAAGGTATTGAATATCTGAATGCTCCGTACAATCAGGAAAACGAGGCGATGGGTTCAAGACAGGTACCCTTTGGAAAGTATCTGTATATCGAACGGGAGGATTTTATGATTGAGCCTCCTAAAAAATACTTCAGATTGTATCCCGGCAATGAGGTACGTCTTATGTATGCTTATATCGTTAAATGTACGGGATATGTTACGGACGAAAACGGCACGGTAACCGAGGTGCACTGCACATACGACCCCGAGACAAGAAGCGGTTCAGGATTAAGTACAAAAAAGGTTAAGGGAACCATCCACTGGGTAGCTGCTAAAACTGCGGCAGAGGCTGAAGTCCGGCTGTATGAAAATATAGTGGATGAGGAGAAAGGCGTATATAATGAAGATGGAAGCATTAATCTGAATCCGAATTCATTGAAGGTACTTAAGGAGTGTTATATAGAGCCTGTTGAATTGGACTCAAATTCCTCCGGAAGATACCAATTCATGCGCCAGGGATATTTCTGCCTCGACTGCAAGGATTCAACCGCAAAACATCCGGTATTTAACAGGATTGTATCCCTGAAAAGCTCATATAAACCAGAATAATATACAAAGGACGGTATGATTATGGATAATCTTTTTTCGGATCTTGAGGTGTTTGGACTCAATAATTTGTCGAGTATGAATATCTATGATGAAAAGGCAAAGGAGGAGGGGCAGGACAAGAAAATGGCGGCGGATAAAGCCTCCTTCTGCGAAGAGGACATTATATTTGATAAAACCTATGAATGTCCTGTATGTGACAGGGAGTTTAAGGCAAAGACGATAAAGTCGGGCAAGATTAAGCTGCTTAACCTGGACAACGACCTAAGGCCCAGGTACCATTTATTTGATCCATTAAAATATGACGCCATTATATGTCCGTACTGCGGATTTGCTGCACTTAACAGATTTTTCAAATATGTTACATCAACTCAGGCTGATCTTATTAAAAAGCATATATCTGCCTCCTTTAAGGGGATAAAAGAATCAGAGGGCATATATAGCTATGATGATGCAATTGTACGCCACAAGCTGGCCCTGGTAAATGCTATTGTTAAGAAATCAAAGGTCTCCGAGAGAGCATACACTTGCTTAAAAACCGCATGGGTAATCAGGGGCAAGGCGGAAAACACCCCATATGATACCCCGGGATATGAAGAAATTATTGCAGGTCTGCAAAAAGATGAGCTGGAATTTTTGCGCAATGCATATGAAGGCTTTGCAGAAGCTTATGAAAAGGAAAGCTTCCCTATGTGCGGCATGGATGAAATAACAATCAACCTGCTTATGGGAGAGCTTGCAAGAAGAATTGGGAGAATAGACGAAGCAAGCAAATGGATCTCAAAGGTGTTGATTTCCAGGGAAGCCAATGAGCGAATTAAGCAAAGAGCCAGGGATATCAAGGACTTAATCAGAGAGGATAAGATGAATTGAAGGAAAAGTTGCATACAATACCTGTAAACGAAGCCTTTGAAGAAGATAGTGAATGCCCGTTGTGCTCAATGTATAAAGCGCTTGAAGATAAGGCTGTTGATTTTACAATGGGGCCCAGCTACATGGAGGATGATGTGCGGGAAGCCACATCAAGGCTTGGCTTTTGCCATAAGCATCTCAATCAGATGTATGACTACCAGAACAGACTGGGTCTTGCCCTGATACTTAAGAGCAGGATGGATAAGCTTATTAAGGAAGCTGAAAAGCATACCGGCAAGATTGCGGTAAGCTCCTTCTTCAGGAAAAAGGAAGAGGGCGATGCCATGCTGTCCGGTCTTTACAAGCTTACGGGCAGCTGTTATATCTGCGACAGAATAAATGCTACCTTTGAACGGTACGTTGATACCTTGTTCTATCTGTACCAGCATGAAGAGGAATTTCGAAGGAAGTTTGACGGCTGCAAAGGATTTTGTACCGAGCATTATATACTTTTGCACAGGGAAGCTCCCCGCCGGCTGGGAGCCGGGTTGATTAAGGAATTTACCGGCATGCTTGATACTCTGTATATTGAGAATATGAAAAGGGTAAGGGACGACCTGGAGTGGCTGATTAATAAATTTGATTATCGTTATGCCAATGAACCATGGAAAAACGCCAAGGATGCCCTTCCGAGAGCCATGCAGAAAACAGTTCATCTTTAGAAGCAGTAAATTATGGTATAAGCTTTCGTATCTTTGGAATATACTAATATAGTATGTAAAGAATTATCACCCGGCTATGAAATTAAAAGATAAATTGAGAAAAACAGAGCTATACGGAGAAAACGAGAGAAAATACTAAAAAATACAGACTTATTAATAAAGAAGTGAAGTTGCATAATATATGCAAATTTACTAATATATAAACTATCAGTTAGCACTCAATCGTAGTGAGTGCTAATAATTCTCTTATTAGGGAAGATAAAAGTACAAGTACTTATTATCTAAGAAAATTGAAGGAGGAATTCAGGATGAAACTTGTACCGTTAGGAGATAAGGTGGTCTTAAAGCAGCTTGTTGCTGAAGAAACAACAAAATCCGGTATCGTATTGCCAGGTCAGGCTAAGGAAAAGCCCCAGCAAGCTGAAGTAATAGCAGTGGGACCGGGCGGAGTCATCGACGGCAAAGAGGTTGTTATGCAGGTTAAGGTCGGTGACAGAGTAATATATTCCAAGTATGCAGGCACGGAAGTTAAGCTTGATGATGAGGAATTCATCATAGTCAAGCAGAACGATATCGTTGCTGTTGTAGAAGACTAATTAAGGAGGAAGAAATAGTATGGCTAAGGAAATCAAATACGGTGCGGATGCACGTGCTGCGATTGTGGCAGGAGTAGATAAGCTGGCTAATACAGTCAGAGTTACATTAGGACCCAAGGGCAGAAACGTGGTTCTTGATAAATCATTTGGAACACCGCTTATTACCAATGATGGTGTGACAATAGCTAAGGAAATTGAACTGGAAGATTCCTTTGAGAATATGGGTGCGCAGCTTGTTAAGGAGGTTGCAACCAAGACTAATGATGTTGCCGGTGACGGTACAACAACAGCTACTGTCCTTGCACAGTCCATGATTAGTGAAGGTATGAAGAATATTGCAGCCGGAGCCAATCCGATTATCTTAAGAAAGGGAATGAAAAAGGCTACGGATGTTGCTGTGGACGCCATAATAAAGATGAGCTCCAAGCTGACCGGTAAGGAACAGATTGCAAGAGTTGCTGCTATTTCCGCAGGGGATGACAATGTCGGCCAGATGGTTGCCGATGCTATGGAGAAGGTATCCAACGACGGCGTAATCACAGTTGAAGAATCCAAGACTATGAAGACCGAGCTCGAGCTGGTCGAGGGCATGCAGTTTGACCGCGGATATGTCTCGGCATATATGTGCACCGATATGGATAAGATGGAAGCCAATCTGGACGATCCGTATATTCTTATCACAGACAAGAAGATTTCCAATATTCAGGATATACTTCCCTTATTGGAGAAGATAGTGCAAACCGGCGCAAGGCTTCTTATTATCGCAGAGGATGTTGAGGGTGAAGCGCTCACCACACTCGTACTTAATAAATTAAGGGGAACCTTTACAATAGTGGCAGTTAAGGCTCCGGGTTACGGCGACAGAAGGAAAGCCATGCTTCAGGATATTGCCATTCTGACCGGCGGTACTGTTATCACCGATGAGCTTGGCCTTGACCTCAGAGAAACAACGCTTGAACAGCTTGGACGCGCCAAGTCAGTTAAGGTTCAGAAGGAAAATACAATTATAGTTGACGGCCTGGGCAAGAAGGAAGAAATCAATGCAAGAATTAGCCAGATAAAGGCTCAGATAGAAGAGACAACCTCCGAGTTTGATAAGGAGAAGCTTCAGGAAAGGCTTGCCAAGCT